>NZ_VWWM01000045.1:0-69625 GCF_011752945.1 Paraburkholderia sp. Cy-641 | reverse complement strand
CTCGGGGCCTTCGGGCACCTCGGGCTCGACCGGCTCGGGCGCGGAGGCCTCGACCGGCGCGCTCGCGGGTTCGACCGGCATCACGGTCGCATCGACGATCGGTGCCTGCTGCGTCCCCCACAGCAGGCTGCCGCAGCCCGACAGCGCGGCGAGCGCGAGCAGCGAGAACACGGCGATGAGCGAGCGGAGCGGGCGGAATGAACGAAGAAGCGAACGAAGCGAACCAGGCCGCTCGGGCGAGTGAATCGGCAGACGCCAGGCACGCGAGGCAGGGCGCGGAAAACCGCCAGTCATCAGGAAAAACTCCATGGGCCAGTGCGGACGGGCGCGATAAGCCGCCGCGGTTGGGACAGGTACGGGCCAGAGTTTAACCTGTGCGGCCGCGCCGGCCGCTTTCCGGGGACCGGGCGCGGGCGTCCGCGGGCCGTCGCGCGGCGTTTCGACGCATGCGGCGTGCCGCGCGAACCCGGCGGATTCGGGGGGCCGGGCCGTAGGTGTAAACGCGCGGCGCCCGCGTACGAGCCGCCGTCGCGTCAAAGATATAAGCCGCGCGACATGTCCGGCATGCCATTCATGCGATTGGACACATATTTGTCTTCGCCTACATTGCGAGACAGAAAAAGCGTCACCCCATTAAATCAATCCACGAGACGAACCTGATGATGGCTGCGGCAAGCGGCCGTTTCAGCGCGCTGATAAAGGAGGCACTCACCATGATGGAACCCCAGGCTCTCGCGAATCCCGAAGTCGCGAGCGAATCGTTCGACGCCGAATCATTCGGCGCAAAGGGCTTTCTCGACCGCTATTTCGAAATCTCCGCGCGCGGCAGTTCGCAGCGCCAGGAGATCGTTGCGGGCATCACGACCTTCCTCGCGATGGTCTATTCCGTGTTCGTCGTGCCGGGCATGTTCGGCAAGGCGGGCTTCGACACCAGCGCGGTGTTCGTCGCCGTCTGTTTGACGACGGCATTCGGCTCGCTCTTGATGGGCGTGTGGGCGCGCCTGCCGATCGCGATCGGCTGCGCGATCTCGCTGACCGCGTTCACCGCATTCGGCCTCGTGCTCGGCAAGGGCCTGCATCCGACCGTCGCGCTCGGCGCGGTGTTCCTGATGGGCGTCGTGTTTACCGCGATCTCGGTGACGGGCGTGCGCTCGTGGATTCTGCGCAACCTGCCGACCGGCATCGCGCACGGCACCGGCATCGGCATCGGGCTCTTTCTGCTGCTGATCGCCGCGAACGACGTTGGGCTCGTCGTCAAGAATCCGGGCGCCGGCTTGCCGGTGTCGCTCGGGCATATCACGGCGTTGCCCGCGCTGATGTCGGTGGTGGGGCTCGCGGCGATTTTCGGGCTCGTGCGGCGGCGTGTGCCCGGCTCGATCCTGATCGTGATCGTTGCGATTTCGGCGCTCGGGCTCGCGATCGATCCGGCCGTCGCGTTTCACGGCGTGTTCGCGGTGCCGTCGCTGAGCGCGCCGGGCCATGCCTCGCTGATCGGCGCGATGGACGTGAAGGGCGCGCTGTCGATGGCGGTGCTGCCGAGCGTGCTCGCGCTCGTGATGACCGCCGTGTTCGACGCGACCGGCACGATCCGCGCGGTCGCGGGCCAGGCCGGGCAGCTCGACGCGAACGGCCGCATCATCAACGGCGGCCGCGCGCTGACCGCCGATTCGCTCAGCTCGATCTTCTCGGGCCTGCTCGGCGGCGCGCCGGCGGCTGCGTATATCGAGTCGACGGTCGGCGTGGCGGCGGGCGCGAAGACCGGCATGGCGGCGGCGGTGGTCGGCCTGCTGTTTCTGGTCGTGATGTTCTTCTCGCCGCTCGCGGGTCTGGTGCCTTCGTATGCGACGGCGCCCGCGCTGATGTACGTGGGTCTGCTGATGCTGTCGAACGTGAGCAAGCTGCATATGGACGACATGGTCGACGCGATGGCCGGGCTCGTGTGCGCGGTGTTCATCGTGCTGACCGCGAATATCGTGACCGGCATCATGCTCGGCTTCGCGACGCTCGTGATCGGACGTGTCGTGAGCGGCGAATATCGCAAGCTCAATATCGGCACGGTGGTGATCGCGGTCGTGCTGGTCGGGTTCTATCTGGGCGGCTGGGCGATCTGAGTTGCGTTGCAGGGAGTCGTTGTTTTTCAACGGCTGTTTTCACCAGCAGTTCTTCACCGGCTGTTCTCCACCCGCTGTTCTCCACTTTCACGCGGTACGTCGCGGTTCGATGCTTTGAGCCGCGGCGTACCGCGTGTCTTTTTCGCTCGCATTCCTTGCCGCACATGGCATGCCGTGCGAGTGCGCCGACCTGTCCTTGACTTTCGCGCTAGCGTTTCTAAACCATAAGTTCATGGTCAGGGCCCGCATCGCGCGGGAAAGGAGACGCAAATGGAACCGCAACACCGTATCGGCACGCGAGACGAGTGGCTGGCCGCGAGCCGCGCGCTGCTCGCCGAGGAAAAAGCGCATATGCGCGCCGGCGACGAACTCGCGCGCAAGCGTCGCGCGTTGCCGTGGGTCAAGGTCGACCAGACCTATACGTTCGACACGCCGCAAGGGCGCCGGACACTCGCGGAGCTATTCGACGGCCGCAGCCAGCTGATCGTCTATCACTTCATGCTGGGCGAGGATTGGGAAGAGGGCTGCGTCGGCTGCTCGTTCCTCTCGGATCATATGACCGGCATCGTCACGCATCTCGAACATCACGACGTGAGCTACGTGACGGTGTCGCACGCGCCGCTCGCGAAAATCGAGGCGTTCAGGCGGCGCATGGGCTGGACGTTTCCGTGGGTATCGTCGAACGGCAGCGAGTTCAATTTCGACTACCACGTGTCGTTCACGCCCGAGCAGCTGGCGAGCAGGACGGCGTTCTACAACTTCGTCGAGCAGGACGTCGGCATCGACGAGCAACACGGCCATAGCGTGTTCTACAAGGACGAAAACGGCGACGTGTATCACACGTACTCATGCTACGGACGCGGCGACGAGCGTTTCGTCGGCGTCTACGCGCATCTCGACATCGCACCGAAAGGCCGCAACGAGGCGAGCAATCTGACCGACTGGGTCAGGCATCACGATCGCTACGAGGACAAGGCGGGCGGCGCGTGTCTCGCGTGTGGTTCGTGAGCGATGCGATGAGGTGAGGCGCGGCTGCTGCGTGGCCTGTGCGTTGGCGTTGCGAAAAAGCGGCTGGAGATGGGTGTGTACGCGGCCGCTGTGCCGCGCGTGCCACCGATGCGTCGGTGCAGTATCGACGCGCTATCGGCGACGTTATAACGCCATGTCGAAAGCGGGCTTGAGGAACAGCTCCATTGCCATCACGGCGAGGCTCATCGCGGCAGCGGCGAGGGTCAAGACGCCGTATTCGTCGTAGCGCGCGTCGTAGAGGCACGCGATAACGAACAGAATCGCCAGCAGGTTGGTCAGCCAGTCGAAATTCAGCGCGAGGGTCATCGATTGGGTCCGGGCTCGTGTGCGATGCGGACGGTCGAATCGCACGGTCAAATCGAGCGCGATTCTATCGAAACGAGCTTACGGATTCGCAACGGCTGCGCTTACACAGATTACGGGGCGCCACGCCCGGCGCGGCGCCCCGTCCGGCGTCCGGTTACGCCGCCATCATGTCGTGCTCGATCCACTCGATCACCGAGGTGCGGCGCGGTTGCCAGCCGAGCAGCGTGCGTGCGCGCCCGCCGCGCACGCGGCTGTTCGAGCCGAGGCCGTACGACGCCATTTCGTAGCCCCATTCCTGCTTGGCGTCTTCGAGCGGCCAGTCCTGCGGCGCGCCGAGCTTCATCGCGCGCGCGATCGCGGCGCTCATGTCGCGGAACGACGCTTCGCCGCTTTCGACGAAATAGAACGTGCCGGCCGGCGTCTTGTCGAGCGCGAGGCGATACAGCTCGGCGACGTCGTCGATATGCACGTTCGACCAGACGTTGCCGCCGCTGCCCACGTGCCGCACCACGCCGCTCTTCTGCGCCTGACGCACGAGCCGCGGCAGTTGCACGCTGGCGCTGCCCGCCACCGCGCCGTGGCCGTAGATCAGCGTGTTGCACAGCACGGCCGAACGGATGTTGCGCTGTGCCGCGTCGAGCACGAGCTGGTCGATCGCGACGCGCGGGGCCTTGTCGGCGGTCGGCGTGGGCAGCGCGTCTTCGTGATAGACGCGCGATTCACCGGCTTCGCCGCCCGAGGCATCGCCGACGATGCTCGAACCGCTCGTATGCAGGAACACCTTGCCGGAGCCGGCGAGCCCGTCGATCAGCGCGCGCACCGCGCCTTCGTGGTCGCTGCTCGCGGTGTTGATGACGGCGTCGGCCGCTTGCGCTTCGGCGTTCAGCAACGCGCTGTCGTCGAGCGTGCCGATGACGGGCTCGATGCCGAGCCGCTGCAACTCCGCGCTCTGTTCGGGGTTGCGGATCAGACCGCGCACGTGATGGCCGGCGCGCACCAGATGCGCCGCAATCGAGCCGCCGATAAAACCGCTTGCGCCTGTAACGAAAATCTTCAAGACATTCTCCTTGATGCAATGACGGGGACAGGCACGCAGTATCGCCCGCATCGATTTTCGCAAAAAGCGTGTTAGTCTCAAATCAATCTTGATTTCGAGTTAATAATGAAAACGTCCACCGACGAATTGCTCGTGTTCGTCACCGTGATCGACTGCGGTTCGATCACGGCGGCGGCCGAGAAGCTGGGGCAGACTGTCTCCGGCGTGAGCCGCGCGCTCACGCGCCTCGAACAGAAGCTCGATACCGCGCTCGTGCGGCGCACGACGCGCCGCCTGCATCTGACCGAAGAGGGCGAGGCATTTCTGCGGCGCGCCCGCGCGATTCTCGACGCGCTCGAAGAGGCCGAGGAGTCGGTCGCGCGCGGCCGCGAGCGGCCGTCGGGGCGCTTGCGCGTCGATGCGGCGTCGCCGTTCATGCTTCATTGCATCGCGCCGCATATGACGGCGTTTTCTGCGCTGTACCCGGAGATCCGGCTCGAACTGACGAGCAACGAGCGCATCGTCGATCTGCTCGAACAGAAGGTCGACATCGCGATCCGCATCGGCGCATTGCAGGACTCGACGCTGCATGCGCGCGCGCTCGGCAGCAGCAAACTGCGCGTGCTCGCGAGCCCAGCGTATCTCGCCGAATACGGCGAACCGGCCACGCTCGACGCGTTGCGCGCGCATCGGCTGATCGGCTTTACCGCGCCCGAGCACCTGAACCGCTGGCCGCTGCGCGAGGGCGGCAAGGGGCGCAAGCGCGGCCAGGCTCACGACGACGCGGCGCCACGGCTGAAGATCGAGCCGTCGATCACCGCGTCGAGCGGCGAGACGCTGCGGCAACTGGCGCTGTCGGGCTGGGGCATCGCCTGTCTCGCCGATTTCATGACCGCCGCCGACGTGCGCGAGAACCGCCTCGTGCCGATTCTCGGCAACCTGCTCGTCGACGAGCGGCAGCCGGTGAACGCGGTGTACTACCAGAGCGCGTCGCTCGCGGGGCGCGTGCAGTGCTTTCTGGATTTCATGGCGGGCAAGGTGAGGCTGTAGCGGGGCGCGAATCATGGAAATCCCCAGGCGGGAAAGCTTGAAAAAGAAGTTGTATATACAAGTTCGCCGAGCTAGACTTATTTGAACTTGTATAGACAGGACTACACCACCATGATGCTGAAGCCCGGCCACCTGACTCTCCCGCAACTGCGCCGGATCGCCCGCGAGCCGGTCACGCTGCAACTCGATCCCGCGAGCCACGCCGCCATCGACGCCTGCGCGCAGGCCGTCGCCGACATCACCGCGAAGGGCGAGCCGGCCTACGGCATCAACACCGGTTTCGGCCGCCTCGCCAGCACGCATATCCCGCGCGAACAACTCGAACTGCTGCAACGCAATCTGGTGCTGTCGCATGCGGTCGGCGTCGGCGAGCCGATGTCGCGCCCGGTCGTGCGTCTGCTGATGGCGCTGAAGCTGTCGAGCCTCGGCCGCGGCCACTCGGGCATTCGCCGCGAAGTCATGGAAGCGTTGCTCGCGCTGTTCAACGCCGACGTGCTGCCGGTGATTCCGGTCAAGGGTTCGGTCGGCGCATCGGGCGACCTCGCGCCGCTCGCGCATATGTCGGCGGTGCTGCTCGGCGTCGGCGAAGTGTTCGCGAAGGGCGAGCGCCTGCCGGCCACCGAAGGTCTTGCGCTCGTCGGCCTGAAGCCGCTCACGCTGCAGGCGAAGGAAGGCCTCGCGCTGCTCAACGGCACGCAGGCGTCGGCCGCGCTCGCGCTCTACAACCTGTTCGCGATCGAAGACCTCTATCGCACGGCGCTCGTGGCCGGCGCGCTGTCGGTTGATGCGGCGATGGGCTCGGTCAAGCCGTTCGATGCGCGCATCCACGAACTGCGCGGCCATCGCGGTCAGATCGACGCGGCGGCGGCTTACCGGTCGCTGCTGCAAGGCTCGGGCATCAACGTCTCGCACGCCGACTGCGACAAGGTGCAGGACCCGTACAGCCTGCGCTGCCAGCCGCAGGTGATGGGCGCCTGTCTCGACCAGATGCGCCAGGCTGCCGCAACGCTGCTGACCGAAGCGAACGCGGTCTCCGACAATCCGCTGATTTTCCCGGACACCGGCGAAGTGCTGTCGGGCGGCAATTTTCACGCCGAACCGGTCGCGTTCGCGGCCGATAATCTCGCGCTGGCCGCTGCGGAAATCGGCGCGCTCGCCGAGCGCCGCATCGCCTTGCTGATCGACGCGACGCTGTCGGGCCTGCCGCCGTTCCTCGTGAAAGACGGCGGCGTGAACTCGGGCTTCATGATCGCGCACGTCACGGCCGCTGCGCTCGCCTCGGAAAACAAGACGCTCGCGCATCCGGCCTCGGTCGATTCGCTGCCGACGTCCGCGAACCAGGAAGACCATGTGTCGATGGCGACGTTCGCGGCGCGCAAGCTCGGCGACATCGCCGACAACACCGCCAACATTCTCTCGATCGAACTGCTGGCCGCGGCGCAAGGCGTCGATCTGCGCGCGCCGCACCGCACCAGCCCGAGTTTGCAGAAAGTGATGGACGTGGTGCGCAAGAACGTGCCGCACTACGAACTCGATCACTACTTCGCGCCGGACATCGCGGCCGTCACGAAGCTCGTGCAGGACGGCACGATCGCCAAGCTGAGCCCGTTCTCGTTCGTCTCCGAGCAGTAAGCCAACCCGGTAGGCCAACCCGGTAGGCCAACCCGGTAGGCCAACCCGGCAAGCCAACCGGCCGTCACAGCCACTATCCGGCACGCGGATCACGCCAATGAACGCACCCGCTTATCAGGGCATCAAGGACTTCATCCTCGCGCGCATTCATGCGGGCGAATGGGCCGAAGGCGACCAGGTGCCGTCCGAAAACGAACTGGCGCGCGAGTTCAACGTCGCGCGCATGACGGTCAACCGCGCATTGCGCGAGTTGACCTCGGAGCAGGTGCTCACGCGCGTGCAAGGTTCGGGCACGTTCGTCGCCCGTCCCAAGTACGAATCGACGCTGGTTGCGATCCGCAGCATCTCCGATGAAATCGTCGCGCGCGGCCATCGCTATCACGCCCGGGTGCTCGACATCGGCGCGAGCATCGCCGATGCGGAGCTTGCCGAAGAAATGCAGGTGAGCGCGGGCAGCCCCGTGTTTCATTCGCGCCTGCTGCATTTCGAAAACGACGAGCCGGTGCAGCTCGAAGCGCGCTGGGTCAATCCGGCCGTCGCGCCCGAGTATGCGTTGCAGGACTTCACGAACACGACGCCGAACCAGTATCTCGTGCGCGTCGCGCCGCTGCAGCGGGTCGAGTACCGCATCGAGGCGCTGGCGGCCGACGACGGCACGCGCGAGCTGCTGAACATGGATGAACGCGAGCCGTGCCTCGTGCTGCATCGTCGTACGTGGTCGCAAAGCCAGGTCGCCTCGATCGCCAATCTGTGGCATCCGGGCAGCCGCTACCGCTTTACCGGGCATTTCTGATCCGATTGCGTTTTTTTACCATCGCCGAATTCGTTATCGAACAGCTTCACGCATCCGAGGGACATCATGAACAATCCTAAGCATATCGATCCGCGTCTCGACCCGACCCGCACGATCCGCGCACCGCGCGGCGCGGAAAAGACCTGCAAGACGTGGATCGCGGAAGCCGCGTACCGGATGATCCAGAACAATCTGGACCCCGAAGTCGCCGAGCATCCGCACGCGCTCGTCGTGTACGGCGGCATCGGCCGCGCCGCGCGCAACTGGGATTGCTTCGACCAGATCCTCGCGTCGCTGAAGGACCTGAACGAAGACGAAACGCTGCTGATTCAATCGGGCAAGCCGGTCGGCGTGTTCCGCACGCATGCCGACGCGCCGCGCGTGCTGCTCGCGAACTCGAACCTCGTGCCGCACTGGGCGACGTGGGAACACTTCCACGAACTCGACCGCAAGGGTTTGATGATGTACGGCCAGATGACCGCAGGCAGCTGGATCTACATCGGCAGCCAGGGCATCGTGCAGGGCACCTACGAGACGTTCTTCGCGGTCGCGAACCAGCACTTCAACGGCGCCCCGCAAGGCCGCTGGATTCTCACTGGCGGTCTCGGCGGCATGGGCGGCGCGCAGCCGCTCGCGGCAACGATGGCGGGCTTCTCGATGATCGCGGTCGAATGCGACGAGACGCGCATCGACTTCCGTCTGAAGACGCGCTACGTCGATAAAAAGGCAAAGACGCTCGACGAAGCGCTCGCCATGCTAGACGAAGCGAAGCGGAGCGGCACGCCGGTATCGGTCGGGCTGCTCGGCAATGCGGCCGACGTGTTCGCCGAGTGCGTCGCGCGCGGCATCACGCCGGACTGCGTGACCGATCAAACCAGCGCGCACGATCCGATTCATGGCTATCTGCCGCAAGGCTGGACCGTCGAAGACTGGCGCGAGCGTCAGAAGACCGCGCCCGAGAGTATCGTCACGCCGGCCAAGCAGTCGATGGCGAAGCAGGTGCAGGCGATGCTGACGCTGCAGGAACGCGGCGCGGCGACGCTCGACTACGGCAACAACATCCGCCAGATGGCGCTCGAAATGGGCGTCGACAACGCCTTCGATTTTCCGGGCTTCGTGCCGGCGTATATCCGCCCGCTGTTCTGCGAGGGCAAGGGCCCGTTCCGCTGGGTCGCGCTGTCGGGCGACCCCGAGGACATCTACAAGACCGATGCGAAGGTCAAGGCGCTGATTCCCGACGACCCGCATCTGCACAACTGGCTCGACATGGCGCGCGAACGCATCGCGTTCCAGGGGCTGCCGGCGCGGATCTGCTGGGTCGGCGTGAAGGATCGATATCGGCTCGGCCAGGCGTTCAACGAAATGGTCCGCAACGGCGAACTGAAGGCACCGATCGTGATCGGCCGCGATCACCTCGACACCGGTTCGGTGGCGAGCCCGAACCGCGAAACCGAATCGATGAAGGACGGCTCGGACGCGGTCAGCGACTGGCCGCTGCTCAACGCGCTGCTCAATACGGCCGGCGGGGCGTCGTGGGTCTCGCTGCATCATGGCGGCGGCGTCGGTATGGGCTTCTCGCAGCACGCGGGCGTCGTGATCGTCGCGGACGGCACCGATGCCGCGCACCAGCGTCTCGGCCGCGTGCTGTTCAACGATCCGGCCACCGGCGTGATGCGTCACGCGGATGCGGGCTATGAACTCGCGCAGCAGACCGCGCGCGAGGCGGGCCTCGATCTGCCGATGCTCGGCCGCTGACATGACCGTGGCCCATGGTGCGGGCGGCACGGCACGCGTTACGCTGATTCGCGGCGCCGACCTCGTGGCGGCGCCGTGGAAAAACGGCGGCGGCATGACGCGCGAGGTGGCCGCGTTTCCGTCGCGCAGCAGCGGACAGCGCGAGGCGCCGGGCGATTTCGTGTGGCGTGTGAGCGTCGCCGAGGTCGCGCAGGCCGGGCCGTTTTCGCGCTTCGAGGGCGTGGACCGCACGCTCGTGCTGTTGTCGGGCGTGGGCATGTTGCTCGACGAACTGGATGATGCAGAGGTCGTGAAGTCGCATGCATTGAAGCAACCGCTCGACGTCGCGCGCTTCGACGGCGAGGCGCGTATCGAGGCGCGGCTTATCGATGGCGCGACGCGCGACTTCAACCTCATGGTGCGGCGCGACCTCGCGCTGGGCGTGCTCGACGTGTGGCGATGCGAGGCGAAGCGGGCTGCGTCGCACATGATCGAGGGCGACGTGGTGCTGCTCTATTGCGCAAGCGGGTCGGTGGCGCTGGGGCTGGGGCTCGCAAGCGGGGTGGAAGCAGAAGCGGAAAAAGAAGCGACGCAACTGCAACTCGAAACAGGAGACACGCTGCGCATCGACATACCGAGGGCGCTGACCTGCACGCTCGAAGGCACGGGCGCCGTGCTCGCGATTAGCATCCGCTATACGCGGCGGTGATCGCGCACTGACTTCAACTCGCCTGCACGCACAGGGATGGCAGGACGGGCTCAGACGAGCCGACCCACGCGAACAGACACGAACGCACACGAACACGCAACCAGCTGCACCGCGCAGCAAAGAGCATGCGATGAAGCAAACCGTTTGGCATCACCTCAAACTGTGCCCGCAGGGCGACCCTCGCCATACGCTCGCCGATGCCGCGATCGCCGTCGAAGACGGCCGCATCGCGTGGCTCGGCGCCGCGGCCGAGTTGCCCGCGTCCTACGCCGCCTGGCCGCGCGAAGATTTGCGCGGCGCGTGGGTGACGCCTGGCCTCGTCGATTGTCATACGCACCTCGTGTACGGCGGCCAGCGCGCCGATGAATTCGCGCAGCGGCTCGCGGGCGTCAGCTACGAAGAAATCGCGCGGCAGGGTGGCGGTATCGTCTCGACCGTGCGCGCGACACGCGCTGCAAACGAAGCCTCGCTGTTTAGCCAGGCGGCCGCGCGGCTCGAACCGCTGCTCGCCGAAGGCGTGACGGCCATCGAAATCAAATCCGGCTACGGCCTCGATCTCGCGAGCGAGCGCAAGATGCTGCGTGTCGCGCGGCAACTCGGCGAGCGCTATCCGGTCACGGTCTATACGACGTTTCTCGGCGCGCATGCGCTGCCGCCCGAATTCGCGGGCCGCGCCGATGCGTATATCGACGAAGTCTGCAACACGATGCTGCCCGCACTCGCAGACGAAGGGCTCGTCGACGCGGTCGACGTGTTCTGCGAGCGCATCGGTTTTTCGCTCGAACAGAGCGGGCGCGTGTTCAACGCGGCCGCGCGCTACGGGCTGCCCGTCAAGATGCACGCCGAGCAGTTGTCGAACGGCGGCGGCACTGTGCTTGCGGCGCGGCATCGCGCGCTGTCCGCGGATCACCTCGAATTTCTCGACGAAGCCGGCGTTGCCGCGATGAAGGAAGCGGGCACGGTGGCCGTGCTGTTGCCGGGTGCGTACTACTTCATCCGCGAGACGCAGTTGCCGCCGCTCGATCTGCTGCGGCGCTACGAGGTGCCGATTGCGATTTCGACCGACAGCAACCCCGGCACCTCGCCGGTCACCTCGTTGCTGCTGATGATGAACATGGCGTGCACGCTGTTTCGCATGACCGTGCCCGAGGTGCTGCAAGGCGTGACCGCGCATGCGGCGCGCGCGCTCGGCAGGAGCGACACGCACGGCGCGTTGCAGGCGGGACGCGCGGCCGATTTCGCGGTATGGCCGGTCGATTCGCTGGCCGAGCTGGCTTACTGGATCGGGCGTCCCTTGTGCGAGCGAGTCGTGCGCGCGGGCGAAACGGTTTATACGCGGCGTGAGTCGAGTGCGGCTTGAGCTAAAGGTCCGAGAGATGACGCAATCCAGGCAATCGCTGTTCGCCGCTCACGCGTACCTGCCCGATGGCTGGCACCGCGACGTGCTGCTCGAATGGGACGCGAACGGCACGCTGAGCGCGGTCACGCCCGATCATGCGGAGGCACCCGCCGGCGTGCTGCGGGCCCAAGGGCCCGTAATGCCAAGCATGCCGAATCTTCATTCGCACGCGTTCCAGCGCGCGATGGCGGGGCTGACCGAATATCGCGCGGCATCGGGCACCGGCGCCGCCGATAACTTCTGGTCCTGGCGCGACCTCATGTATCGCTTCGCGGCGCGCATCACGCCCGAAGGGCTCGCGAGCGTCGCGCAGTGGCTCTACATCGAAATGCTGAAGGCCGGCTATACCTCGGTGTGCGAATTCCACTACGTGCATCACGCGCAGGACGGCGGCCGTTACGCGAATCAGGCCGAACTCGCGCAACGCGTGGTCGAGGCGGCGGCGGAGAGCGGCATCGGCATGACGATGCTGCCGGTGCTCTATCAGTACAGCGGTTTTGGCGCGCGCGCGCCGCGCGACGATCAGCGCCGCTTCATCAATACGCCGGAGAGCTTGCTCGATCTGCTCGGCACGCTGCGCACGGCGCGTCCTGAACACGCCGCGCTGCGTTACGGTGTTGCGCCGCATTCGCTGCGCGCGGTGTCGGAAGCGTCGTTGCGCGCGCTGCTCGGCGGCATCGACGCGACGGCGCCCGTGCATATCCATATCGCCGAACAGACCGCCGAGGTCGAGGCGTGCCTCGCAACCGAAGGCGCGCGTCCGGTGCAATGGCTGCTCGACCGCTTCGAGGTGGACGACCGCTGGTGCCTCGTGCATGCGACCCACGTCGACGGGAACGAAACGCTCGCACTCGCGAAAAGCGGCGCGGTCGCGGGGCTGTGCCTGACCACCGAGGCCAATCTCGGCGATGGCATTTTTCCGACGCGGGACTATCTCGACGCGCAAGGCCGTATCGGTGTCGGTTCGGATAGCCATATCGGCGTCGACTGGCGCGCGGAATTGCGGCTGCTCGAATACGGCCAGCGTCTCATGCACCGGCAGCGCAACGTGCTGGCGTCGGCGCAGGCCACGCACGTCGCGGACCGTTTGTTCGATGCGGCGCTCGACGGCGGCGCGCGGGCCACCGGCCGTGCGGTCGGCGCGTTGCGGGCCGGCCATCGCGCGGACTGGCTCGTGCTCGATGCCGATCATTCGAGCATCGCCGGGCATGCGCCGCACACGTGGCTGTCGGGCGTCGTGTTCTGCGAGCACGGCGAGACGCCGATTCGCGATGTCTACACGGGCGGCGTCAAGGTCGTCGACAACCGCAGGCATCGCGACGAAGAGGGCGCTTATGCGCGCTATCGCGTGGCGCTCGCGGACCTGCTCGCCTAGGCGGCGCCGCATTCGCCCAATGCGATCATGCGTCGGCGCTGCTTCGCAAACCTCGAAGATCAGACGTGTAACAGCATGTGTCCATGATTGCGCGCCGGCGTTTTCGCGTGGAATGTAGGGGGCGTCGTGCGCCGGCGTGAGGTCGCGCGGCGCTCGCCGGTCGCCGCGAGTGCGGCTCGCCATAAGAAAAGCCCCGTGAAAACGGGGCTTTCCGATGCGAGCCTTGTCTCATCGACGCGGCATCGCGGATCAGTGGCAGCGCGTTACCAAATGGTGGTGAACGCGCTCCTTGTGGCATTCGCGATGATGATGCAGGGCGGCTTGAGCAGGAGCGATCGCGCTCAGGGTGGCGACAGCCGCGGCAATGGCGAGAACGATTTTCTTCATTACAGAACCCTTAAGTCGATGTTGTGGAGCGACCGGTACAGCACGGCACGTGCCGTCTCGGCGCGTAAGCATGCCACATTTCTGTAGCCAAACGGCGGAACGCCGTGCGAATTCGTGTGTCGATGCAACACGCGGCATGTTGTCAACGCATTGTCATAGGTATCGGTGTGCATTCGCGCGTAACGTCGGCATGAAAGCGACGCCGGTGCACGCCTCGGCAAGCCCTGATTGCACGCAGCGCACCGCAGCGACTAAGCTTTCAGAACGATGACATGCGCGATGCGGTCATCGGTTCATCGGGCAACAAGATGGAAGACCCAGCGATGGAAGATTCCGACGAATTGCTGCTGCCGATCTGGCGCGCGAACCTGGTGCTGCTAACCCGCGAGGTTGGCGCCGCGAGCCGGCTCGCGCGCATGATGACGTTCTCCGCGAGCTATCTGAAGCTGATGCTGGCGGGCCAGCGCGAATTCAGCGAGGAATTCGTGCGCGGCGTCGAAGCGGTCACCGGTCTGCCGGGCGGCTGGATGAACGTGCCGCACAGCGAACCCGAGATACCGTCGAACGCGCGCGAGGCGATCGACAACGAGCAGCCGCTTGCGCGTTTTCGCGGCACCGCGCATCCGGTGCGCAAGAAGACGGTGCTGCGGCCGCCCGAGCCGATTTTCGGGCAGCCGGGCGCGACCCGGCGCATCGAGGAAGACACGCTCGACGTGGAAGCGCATCGGCGGCAGGCGCATTTTCGCAAGGTGCGCGATCTGGCGACGCAGGACGTGCGGCGTTTCGAGCGGCATCTGCTGCACGCGCCGGTGGAACTCGCCTCGATGCGCGCGAAGGTCGAGGACGTGATCGCCGCGACCGAACTCGACGATCGCATTCAGGCTGATCTCGCGGGACGGCTCGAACAGATCGAGAAGCATCGCCATATGCTGCTCAGGCACGTGGAAAAGCTCCAGGAACTGCTCGGCCAGCTTGGCGATGGCGACCGGGGAGAGTGAGGCGGTCGGGGTTGCGGCCTGGCTGGCTATGCTGTTCGCCGCCTGCGTCGTGGCCTTGCCACTCCTAGCGTTCGCCGACGAAATCACCACCGCCAGCGACGAACGCGCGCCCGCGACGATCGAGCGCGACGTCCATCTCTTCACGATCGGCAAGGACGGCTCCGTCGAGGAATACGACGACACGGTGTTGCGCGCCGACACCGCGAGCGGCGTCGACGATATCGCGCAGCGCTACGTGTGGTTCAACAGGGACATCGAGCAGGTGCAACTGCTGAGCGCCGAAACCATCGCGCCCGACGGCAGCGTGCATCCGGTCGGCCCCGAGGCGATTCGCGACGTGCAGGAGCCGCGCTCGGCCGGCGCGCCGAGTTTCGAGGACGGCGTGTTGCGCACGGTGATTTTCCCCGCTGTGGAGTCGGGCGCGCGCGTACACCTGGCGTTTCGCAAGACGCGCGCGAAGCCGCTGCAGGCCGGCACGTTCGCGTACCTCGTCGAGCCGGCGCGGGTTCCCGTGGAGTCGCAGCGGCTCATCTTCGATCTGCCCGCCGACGTGCCGCTCCATGCCGACGCGCGCGGCTATGTCGCGCTGCCGCCGGTGAGCGAAAACGGCCGCACCCGCTACGAATTCGACTACCGGCACGGCCCGTATGCGCGGCTCGAAGCGGGCGCGGTCGGCTACGCGAACTGGGGCGACCGGCTGATGGTGTCGACGGTGCCGGACTTCGCGAGCTTCGCCGCGCGCTATCGCGAGCCCGCCAGCGACGACGCGACGCGCGATGATCCCGCGATTACTCGGCTCGCGCAGAGCCTGACGGCGGGCCTCGCCGATCCACGCGCGAAAGCCCGCGCGCTCTACGACTGGGTGCGCCTGAATATCCGCTACGTGGCGCTTTTTCTCGGCGAGACCGCGGCGATTCCGCACAAGGCGGCCGATATCCTGCGCAACCGCTACGGCGACTGCAAGGACGACGTCGCGCTCTACGGCGCGCTGCTTGCGGCGGTCGGCATTCGCAGCGAGCCGGTGCTGCTCGATCTCGGGCCGTACTACAGCTTGCCGGACGTGCCCGGTTACGGCGCGAGCGCGATCAATCACGCGATCATCTGGATTCCTGAGCTCTCGCAATTCGCGGATGCGACCGCGGGCGGCACCGAATTCGGCTATCTGCCGTCCGGCGTGATGGACCGGCCGGCGCTGCTCGTCGACGATGGCGTGCTCGCGCGCACGCCGGCCACGCAGCTGCGCGAGCGCACCGCGCGCATGCAGATCGACGTCGACGAAAACGGCACTGCGCATTACGCGTACCGCGTCGAGGACGCGGGCTTTACGGCCGAGGTCGAGCGCAACATGTTCCGGCGCGCGACGCGGCAGCGCGCGCAGCAGATCGCGGCGAGCCGTCTGTTGCAAACGGGTTTGCACGGCAGCGCGCAATTGCGTACCGGCGACGTGGCCGCAACGGGCGGACCGTTCGCGGCCTCGATGCAGGGCAGTGTGCCGCATCTGATCTGGCCGGACGGCACGAGCGCGGTGCCGGCGTTGACGAGCCTCGCGGGCGGGATGGGCTCGCAGGTCGAGGCGTGGCTGGCCGAGCCGCTTAGAACGCAGCCGTGGGTCTGCATCGGCGGCGAGTTCGACGAGACGTTGGAGATGACGCTGCCGCGTTTCGCGCGCGTGACCGACTTGCCGGGCGACAGCACGGTCGAGGATCGCATGCTCGCGTTTTCTTCGCGCTATGTGTTCGATTCCGCGACGCGCACCTTGCAGGTGCGGCGGCATCTGCGCGCCGCGTTCGGCCATCAGATGTGTTCGGCCGACGAATTCGCCGCGCTGAAAGACGACCTCGTGCGCATCGAGCGCGATCTCGACGCCGAGGTCGTGGTCAGGGCGGCGGGGGCGAGATAGCGGCTGCGGCGAAGAAAAGGGGGGAGGCCCGGGTAGTCCCGGGCGGTTTCGCGTGCGGGCCTAGCGCTCGCCCTGCTGGCGCAGCAGTTCTTCGCGCAGACGCAGGAGCGGCGCCTTGGTGTCTTCGTCGGCCCAGGTGTCGAGGTCGTCGATCGCGCGCTGGCAGCCGTCGAGCACGACGTCGAGATCGACCGGCACGCCGTTGTTCAGCGCGAATTCGATCGTTTCCGCGAACTGCTGGCACTCGTCCTCGCCGTAGGAGATGTCGAGATTGTCGGCGATGACGTCGGCGATGTTGCTGCGTGCCTTGTCGTCGGCCGTCACCATGTCGACGATGCCGCGCGCGACGGCCGGCGAGTAGTAGAGCGCGATGTCGAGCCATTGCGCGGGATCGAAATCGGGCTGGTCGAACTGGTTCTCGAAGAACTCGATCGCTTCCTGTTCGTGCGCTTCGTCCGCGTCGACGCTCATGCACAACTGCTCAAAAAATTCTTCCCGCTCGCTGCGGATATGACCGTCCATCGATGCCTCGTCTGCTGAATGCCGGATGCCTGAAAAATACCGTGGACGCTGGGGTGTTGCCTCGGTCCACGCGGCACGCATTATAGGGCGGCCGTCGTCGGGGCGTGGCCGGGGGCTTCAGCCGGCACTGCAAGCGGCACTGCAAGCGGCCTCCCGTTCCCACCACCGCCGCCCTGCGGCCACGGATGGCCGCGGCAACCGGCTCAAGCCGTCTCGGCCACCCAGGCATCGAACCACTCGCGCGGCTGGGCGATTTCGTTTTGCGTCGCCACGAGTTCGAGTTCGTAGCGGCCGGCCTGCCACGTCGCCTTGACCACCGCGTTGACCGCCGCGAGCGTGTGCTCGAACGCGGAGCGCACGGAATCGCCGAGCAGCGTGCGCGCGACGAACACCGCGCTGGTCAGATCGCCGACGCCGACCGGCTGGCGCGCGAACGGATAGAGCGGACGTTGTCCCATCCAGGCTTCGCGCGCCGTGACGACGAGCATGTTGAAGCGGTCGGCGGGACTGTTGCGGTCGAGCAGATGCTTGACGAGCACGAGCTTCGGCCCGCGCGCGATCACTTCGCGGCACGCGCTCACCGCTTCCTCGAGCGTCTCGATCTCGCGGCCGACGAGGCGTTGCAACTCGGTATGGTTCGGCGCCATCGCGTCGGCGACTTCGGGCATTGCGCTCACGAGAAACGCCTGGATGCCGGGCTCGACCTTGCAGCCGCTTGCCACGCCCATCACCGGATCGCAGAAGTACCACGCGCGCGGATTGGCCGCCTTCACGGCCTTGACGATTTCGATCACCGAGCGGGCCTGCTCCGGCGTGCCGAGATAGCCGGACAGCACGGCGTCGCAGCGCGGCAGCATGCCGATCGCGCCGATGCCCTCGACGAGTTCTTCCATCTGCGACGCGTCGATCGCGCTGCCGCTCCAGTGCCCGTACTGCGTATGGTTCGAGAACTGCACGGTGTTGAGCGGCCAGACATTGACGCCGAGCCGGCTCATCGGAAACACGGCTGCGCTATTGCCGGCGTGACCGAACACGACATGGGACTGGATGCTCAAAACGTTTTTGGTCATGGTGAGGCTCGCGCAACGGGGCGGGCGCGATCAAGGAAACGGGAAGGCGCGCCGTGCCGGCGCTTCGAATGGTCTCGCCGTGGTGCGACATGCCTGCCTGCTTCAGAGGGTGCAAGAAAAGTGCACGGTCTGCATCGTCAGCAAACAATACAGGAGTTTCGCGGACGCGAGTTGATCCGGCCCCGTGTTGTTGCGCCGAACCATCAAACGAGCCGGCGCGCGGGGCGGGGTATGAGGCCAGGCAAGAACCCGCGCGCCGATCCGCGCATGAAGCCGCAAGCTTGACGAAAGCCGACCGAGCCGCACCACGCCGGGCCACGCTCTCCTCAGACCAGTTCCCGATACAAGGCCAGATAACGCTCGGCCGATGCGCCCCAGCCGAAGTCCTGGCGCATCGCGCGGCGTTGCGCGGCCTTCCATTCGGTGCGGCGCTCGTAGAGCGCGAACGCGCGCCGGATTGCCGCGGCGATGCCCTTCGGCTCGAAGCGTTCGAAGACGAAGCCGGTCGCGAGATCGTCGGCGAGATTTTCGAGCGATGCGTCGGCGACCGTGTCCGCGAGACCGCCGACGCCATGCACGAGCGGCAGCGAGCCGTAGGCGAGCGCGTAGAGTTGCGTGAGCCCGCACGGCTCGAAGCGCGACGGCACCGCGACCACGTCGCTGCCCGCGATGATCGTATGCGCGAGCGCTTCGTCGAAGCCGAGCTCCACGGCCACCGATTCCGGATGTGTCTGCGCGACGCGCTTCAGGCCGTTCTCGAGCGCCGGGTCGCCGGTGCCGAACACGACGAGCTGGCCGCCACGTCTGACGATTTCGGGCACGGCTTCGAGCAGCAGGTCGAGGCCCTTCTGCTCGGTCAGGCGGCTCACGACGCCGAACAGCAGCGCGTCGCTTTTCTGCGCGAGGCCGAAGCGCTTCTGCAGCGCTTCCTTGCAGGCGAGCTTGCCGGCGAGGCGCGAGGCGCTGTAGTGCGTCGCGAGCAGCGCGTCGCCGGCGGGATTCCACACCGTGTAATCGACGCCGTTCAGGATGCCGCTCAGATCGTGCGCGCGATGACGAAGCAGCGCATCGAGCCCGCCGCCGTGCGCGAGCGTCTGGATCTCGCGCGCGTAGGTCGGGCTGACGGTCGTGATGCGGTCGCCGTAGTAGAGGCCCGCCTTCAGGAACGACAGTTGTCCGTAGAATTCGACGCCGTGCATGCTGAAGAAATCGTCGGGCAGGCCGAGCATGCCGAACTGCTGCGCGGGGAAAATCCCCTGGTAGGCGAGGTTGTGGATCGTAAACACGCTGCGCGCGAGCACGCGGCCTTGCTGGCGCTCGGCCGCCTTCAGATACGCGGATGCGAGCCCCGCGTGCCAGTCGTGCGCATGGACGATCTGCGGCGACCACGCCGGGTCCAGCTGTTGCGCGAGCTGCGCGGCGACCCAGCCGAGCAGCGCGAAACGCTGGGCGTTGTCGCCGTAGGGCACGTGCTCGTCGTTCAGATACGGATTGCCGGGCCGGTCGTAGAGCGTCGCCGCGCGGATCACGTAGACGGCGAGGCCGTTGGCGGGCAGGGTGCCGCGTTCGAGCAGCGCTTCCGGCGTGTCGAAGCGGCGCCCGAGCCGTGCCACCGGCTGCAGGTCCCGCAAACCGGCGAGCACGGCCGGAAACCCCGGCAGTAGCGCTCGCACGTCGGCGCCGCGCTCGATCAGCGCGGACGGCAGCGCGCCCACGACGTCGGCGAGACCGCCCGTTTTGAGAAGGGGGTACAACTCGCTTGCGACATGCAGGGCGCGAATCGTCATAGGCCAGGTCTCTTTCGGGTTGCGAGGCTTGTTCGGGGTTGGGCTCGTGCGGTTGCGATCGCGCGGCCGCAAGCGGCCCGGCGCTTAAGCCGGCCGCTTGAGCAACGCTTCCTGCGTGACAAGCACGACGCCGTCGTCGGTGCGATAGAAGCGCGCGGCGTCGCGCGCCGGGTCCTCGCCGATCACCGTGCCTTCCGGAATCGTGCAGCCGCGGTCGATCACCACCTTCTGCAGGCGGCAGCTCGGGCCGACCGTGACCTGCGGCAACAAGACTGCCTCATTGATATTACAGAACGAATGCACTTTCACGTTCGACGACAGCACCGAGCGCGAAATCTGCGAGCCCGAGATCACGCAGCCGCCGCATACGATCAGGTTGTTGCCCGAGCCCTGCAAGCCCTTCATGTCGCGCACGAACTTCGCGGGCGGCAACTGTTCCTGATACGTCCAGATCGGCCAGCTGCGGTCGTAGAGGTCGAGCGTCGGGATCGTCGAGGCGAGGTCGAGGTTCGCGGCCCAGTATGCGTCGATCGTGCCGACGTCGCGCCAGTACGGCTCGACGTTCGGGTCCGAGGAGACGCACGACATGCTGAACGGGTGCGCGATCGCCATGCCCTCGGTGACGACGCGCGGCAGGATGTCCTTGCCGAAGTCGTGGTCGGTGTCGATCGAGGCGATGTTCTCTTCGAGCAGCGTGTACAGGTAGTCGGCGTTGAACACGTAGATGCCCATGCTGGCGAGCGCGGTGTCGGGGCGGCCCGGCATCGCGGGCGGGTCGGCCGGTTTTTCGACGAAGCCGGTCACGCGGCGGTTCTCGTCGACCGCCATCACGCCGAACGCGACCGCGTCCATGCGCGGCACCTCGATGCAGCCGACCGTGCAATCGCAGCCGCTGTCCGCGTGATCGGCGATCATGCGCGTGTAGTCCATCTTGTAGATGTGGTCGCCCGCCAGCACGACTACGTACTTCGGGCGGATCGAGCGGATGATGTCGAGGTTCTGGAACACCGCGTCGGCGGTGCCGCGATACCAGTGCGCGCCTTCGACGCGCTGCTGCGCGGGCCACAGGTCGATGAACTCGCCCATCTCGCCGCGCAGGAAGCTCCAGCCGCGCTGCAGATGGCGCAGCAGCGAATGCGCCTTGTACTGCGTGACGACCGCGATGCGGCGAATGCCCGAGTTCAGGCAGTTGGACAGCGCGAAGTCGATGATCCGGTATTTGCCGCCGAAGTGCACCGCGGGCTTCACGCGCTTGTTGGTGAGCGGCCCGAGGCGGGTGCCGCGTCCGCCCGCGAGGACGATCGCGAGGGTGGTGCGTTGTAGGTCGTTCAGCCGTGCCGGAGTGTTCATATCTGTCTCCCGATTGGATTGGTATGTGCCGTATGTGTCTGTTCCCCCGGATGATTCTGAGCTGGCCGTCCGCGCTGTGCCGATCGCTGTGCCGATGAATCGTGCGGCCAGCCGGCATGGCCTGGTCGCCTGGTTTTATCGCGTTGTTTTTTGCGGGCCCGTCAGCTAGTTCTAGCACCGATTCGAGGCGAGCGAGTAGTGCAAATTGAGCGGGCCGTGGTTCCCGTGATCCTTGTACGATCGGCGCTTGCCGCGCGCCTATCCGTGCGGCGCGTCACATAGCGCGAGGCCGTGTGCGGGACGCTGCGTGGCCGGATGGGCGGCAATATGCGTGCCAATGTCCGTTACTCCTCGTATCGGCCCGTGTCGATCCGTGTCGGCGTGTGTCGGGCGCGTCGCCGCTGAGTGCGTGGATGAGATCGCGCGACGAGATCGTGTGACGAGATCGTGCGGTGCGGGTCGTGCGACACGGGCCGTATAACGCAGGCCGTGCGACGCGGGCCGCGCCGCTCATGCGCGCTTGCCGCCATGTTCCAGCGGGGCATCGTAGAATCGAGCGCTGGCGCCCGAGCCTCGTACGCGATTCTCGTCTGTTCACTCTTTGCGTTTTTCCAGAAAAATCCCCATGAGTCTTCGCCGCCCACCCCTGCTTGCCCTGCTGAGTGTTTGTGCCGCGGTATTCACGGTGTCCGCTGCTTCAAGCGCGGCGGCTTCCACGCCGGCCAGCGCCGCTGCCGCCGTCAGTCAGGCGAGCCCGGTCGCCGCGAGCGCCGCGGCTGCGTCCGTCGCCGATTCCGGCCCGGCCTACGGCCCCGAGTTGCAAGGCTTCAACTATCCCGCGCCGGTGCAGCGTTTCGAATTCACCTCGCAGGGCGTGCCGCTCTCGATGGCTTACATGGACGTCAGGCCCGCGCATGCGAACGGCCGCACGGTCGTGTTGCTGCACGGCAAGAACTTCTGCTCGGCGACGTGGGACGCGACGATTCATCGGCTCGCCGATGCCGGCTATCGCGTGATCGCGCCGGACCAGATCGGCTTCTGCAAGTCGAGCAAGCCCGAGCACTACCAGTACAGCTTCCAGCAGCTCGCGCGCAATACGCATGCGCTGCTCGAATCGCTCGGCGTGCGCGAGGCGACCATCGCCGGCCACTCGACGGGCGGCATGCTCGCGATCCGCTATGCGCTGATGTATCCGCGTGAAACGCAGCAACTGGTGCTCGTGAACCCGATTGGTCTGGAGGACTGGAAGGCGAAGGGCGTGCCCTCGCTATCGGTGGACCAGTGGTATCAGCGCGAACTGAAGACGACCGCCGACGGCATCCGCCGCTACGAGCAGAGCACCTATTACGCGGGCCAATGGCGCGCGGACTACGAACCGTGGGTGCAGATGCTCGCGGGCATGTATCGCGGACCGGGCAAGCAGATCGTCGCGTGGAATTCCGCACTGCTGTACGACATGATTTACACGCAGCCGGTGGTCTATGAGCTTGGTGATCTGAGCATGCCGACGTTGCTGCTGATCGGCCAGAAGGACACCACCGCGATCGGCAAGGACGCCGCGCCGCCCGAGGTGCGCGCGAAGCTCGGTCATTACCCTGAGCTTGGCCGGGCGGCCGCGAAGGCGATTCCGCATGCGACGCTGGTCGAGTTTGCCGATGCCGGCCACGCGCCGCAGATGCAGGATCCGGAGGCGTTTCACAAGGCGCTGCTGGAAGGGCTCGCGGCGGTGCCTGCGAATCGCTGAGCGCACGACCTCACACTCAGCTAACCGGGCCAGCAGGCTCGGCGGAACGTAAGGAAAGCCGTTCCCTGAAGCGAGTGCCGTTCAGTTGCCTGACTGAACGGCACCCCGGTACGAACCGCCTTTCCCCGACACAGGCCGGTTCGTCCTTCGACTACCTCATCGCCATCAACTCATCGCGCACCTGCGCGCCGATCTCGAACGAGCTCAGCCGCGCCTTGTGATCGTAGATCTGCGCGGTCAGCATCAACTCGTTCGCGCCGGTCTGCTCGATGATCGATTGCAGACCTTCGCGGATCGCGTCGCGATCGCCGAGCACCGTGCAGGCGAGCGAATGCGCGACGTTGCTCAACTCCATCTCCGACGCTGCGAGCTGCTCGACCGGCGGCTGCAACAGCCCCGGCGTACCGCGCCGCAAATTGATGAACTGCTGCTGCAGCGACGTGAAAAGAAGCGTGGCTTCCTCGTTGGTATCGGCCGCGAACAGATTGACGCCGACCATCGCATACGGCTTGTCGAGTGTCGCGGACGGCCGGAACTGCGCGCGATACATCTGTAGCGCGGTCATCATGTAATCGGGCGCGAAGTGCGACGCGAAGGCGAACGGCAGGCCGAGCGCCGCCGCCAGTTGCGCGCTGTAGAGCGACGAGCCGAGCAGCCACAGCGGTACTTTGAGGCCCGCGC
Organism: Paraburkholderia sp. Cy-641; assembly: GCF_011752945.1. NCBI lineage: Bacteria > Pseudomonadati > Pseudomonadota > Betaproteobacteria > Burkholderiales > Burkholderiaceae > Paraburkholderia > Paraburkholderia sp. Cy-641. The sequence continues at coordinate 46,012 of NZ_VWWM01000045.1, read as the reverse complement.
CGGGCACCGCGCGTATGCGCTGGCCCGCCACCGGATCGGCGAAATAGCGCTGCAACTCGACGACATCATCGGGAAACGAATCGGCGCTAGTCTGCAGATCGCGGCGCAGCGCGCGGGCCGTGGTCTGATCGGTGCCGGGCGCGCGGCCGAGGCCGAGATCGATACGGTCGGGATAGAGCGAGGCGAGCGTGCCGAACTGTTCCGCGATCACGAGCGGCGCATGGTTCGGCAGCATGATGCCGCCCGAGCCGACGCGAATCGTCTTCGTGCCGCCGGCCACGTGGCCGATCACGACCGAGGTGGCGGCGCTCGCGATGCCGGGCATGTTGTGATGCTCGGCGAGCCAGAAGCGCCGGTAATTCAGTTTTTCCGCGTGCTGGGCGAGTTCGAGCGTGTTCCTGAACGCGTCCGCCGGCGTGGCGCCCGCGGTGACCGGCGAGAGATCGAGGACCGAGAAGGGGATCATTGTCTGTTGATTGACGGTTTGCGGCGCTTTCGCGCGATGCGGCATTGTGGCAAAGCCCGCATTTTTCTGCAGACGGCGCGCGGATGCCCACGTCGGCCGAAGGGTTTGTCGGGGTGTCGCTGAGAGGGCGATACAGTGTTGCCGAGGTGTCGCCGTGCTTGCAGGGTGGCGGCTTGCGTGGCGCGGAAATTGCGCCGCTGTCATGTGCCGAGGCATGCGCGAGTGCAGGAGTCAGCTGCATGAGTGCTTGCATGAGTGGCCGCATGAGTCCATGCACGTACGAGCCCGCGAGCGTACTTCTGGTACGCGCCATACGAGCATCAGGACGTTCGATCGAATGACGCGGCGCGACCGTGCGCCGGGCGGCATTCGAGTGTACGGTGGAACTGTCGGTGCGGTGACGTGATGTGAGCCGATGCGGCGTATCGCGCGTTGCCGGATATCTGCCATGTTGCGAAGGAGTCCCCGATCCCATGAATGTCGTCAAAGAGTTTCGCACCCGATCATTCGAAGACGTGTGCCGCGCCTTGATCGGTCGCGAGGAAATCGCGCTCGTCGACGTGCGCGAGGAAGATGCCCATGCGCGCGGTCATCCGTTGTTTGCCGCCAATCTGCCGCTCTCGCGGCTCGAACTCGACGCGCCGCTGCGTCTGCCGCGCTTCGCGGTGCCGGTCGTCGTGTTCGATGCGGGCGAGGGGCTCGCGAGGCGCGCGGCCGAGCGTCTCGCCGAACTCGGCTATACCGGCGTCGCCCTGCTCGAAGGCGGTCTGCAAGGCTGGCGCGAAGCGGGCGGCGAACTGTTCAGGGACGTCAACGTGCCGAGCAAGGCGTTCGGCGAACTCGTGGACAGCGTGCGTCATACGCCGTCGCTGTCCGCTCACGAAGTGCAGGCGCTGCTCGATCGCGAGGCCGACGTCGTCGTGCTCGACGCGCGCCGTTTCGACGAATTTCAGGCGATGAACATTCCCGGCAGCATCAGCGTGCCGGGCGCGGAACTCGTGCTGCGCGCGCGGCAGCTCGCGCCGAACCCGGCCACGCGGATCGTCGTCAATTGCGCGGGGCGCACGCGCAGCATCATCGGTGCGCAGTCGCTCATCAATGCCGGCGTGCCGAATCCGGTCGCGGCGCTGCGCAACGGCACGATGGGCTGGTCGCTGGCGGGCCAGCCGCTCGCGCACGGCAGCACGCGGCGCGTCGAAGGCGCCGTCGACAACGCGCTGCGCCTCGCCACTGCCGACGGTGCCCGCGCGGTCGCCGATCGCGCCCGGGTGGGCCGCACCTCGCGTGACGAGGCGCGCCGCTGGGCCGGCGAGGCGGTGCGCACTGTGTATCGCTTCGACGTGCGCACGCCCGAAGAATACGAGGCCGGCCACGTGCCCGGTTTTCGCAGCGCGCCGGGCGGCCAGCTCGTGCAGGAAACCGACATGTTCGCGCCGGTGCGCGGCGCGCGCGTGATCCTCGCGGACAGCGACGGCGTGCGCGCGAACATGAGCGCGTCGTGGCTTGCGCAGATGAACGTCGAGGTCTACGTGGTCGATGGGCTGACGGCCGCCGACTTCGCCGAGAAGGGCGCGGCGCCGCCCCCGCGTTATGCGGTGGCGCCGCCCGCGGCCGACGAAATCGCGCCGGCCGATCTCGCCGCGCTGCTGCAGGCGCCGGGCACCGCGGTGCTTGATTTCACGAGCAGCGCGAACTATCTGCAGCGGCATATTCCGGGCGCGTGGTTCGTGATCCGCAGCCAGCTCGCCGACGCGGTGCGCACGCTGCCCGACGCGAGGCGCTATGTGGTGACCAGCGGCAGCAGCCTGCTCGCGCGTTTCGTTGCGCCGGAACTCGCGGCCTTGACGCAGCGTCCGGTGCAGTTGCTCGCGGGCGGCACCGCGGCGTGGATCGAGGCGGGCTTGCCGGTGGAAGCGGGCGGCACACGCATGGCGTCGCCGCGCATCGACCGTTATCAGCGTCCCTATGAAGGCACCGACAACGCGCGCGAAGCGATGAGCGCGTATCTGGAGTGGGAGCAGGGGCTCGTTGCGCAACTTGCACGCGACGGCACGCATGGGTTCAGGGTGATTTGAGTGTAGCGACTCAAGCGCGAGCAAGACGCACCTCGGCGAAAGCCGTGCGAATCCTCTGCCGATTCGGTGTAAACGCGCTCTCGTCTAAAACCGCCAATGCGTTTAGATTAGCGGCATCTGGAAGGCTTATCGAGGGACCAGGGCGGCCATACAAGGCAGCGGTTTGTCATTCCGGCGATGGCGCGAGGTGAGCCGCCAAGGTTGCTCATCGCTTCGCCGGAACCAGACCGCTGCGCGTCGTCCGCGGTGCTTCGCGCGAGGCGGTTCAGGCCGCCGTCACTTTCCGGTTGACCCTATCGACCGAACGGGCGACGCGTTGTACAGCGTCGCCTTTTTGCTTCTGGGCGCGGGTTTTCAGTGAGGCGGCCGGCGGTTGTCTCGCGTGCCGCTCCTGTGGGTTTCTTCCCGCTTCTTCGTTCTTCACGGGCTGGGCGCGGCCGGCTTTGCCGCTGATTTCGCCCGCCGGTTCCGTCCCTGCTTCCGTATCCCGCCGCACGCATCGCACCCGCATCGCTCGCGGTTTTCCGCTTGCCCAGTTATCCTTGTAGTACACACTACAGACCGGCCTCGCGCGCCTGAGCCTGAGATGGCGCGCAACCGGACAGGAATTGCCCGTGAGCCTCAAACCGCTTGGTATCGCATGGCTGGCAGCGTGCTTCGCGCTGGCCGGCTGCGACCAACAGCAGAGCGATCAAGCCGTGCAAAAACTCAAGGACTTCTTCAACGCCATCAAGCCCGATGCGCTATTGCTCAAGGACATGACGCCGGGCGTCACGACCGAAGCGCAGATCCGCTCGCAGATGGGCAAGCCCGAAACCGAGCGCACCTTCACCGACGGCTCGAAGCGCTTCGAATATCCGCGTGGTCCGCAGGGTCTCAACACGTACATGGTCGACATCGATCGGGACGGCAAGCTGCAAGCCATCACGCAGGTGCTGACCGCCGCGAACTTCGCGAAGATCCACGCGGGCATGAGCGAAGACGAAGTGCGCCGTCTGCTCGGCAAGCCCGGCGAGATCGCGGTGTATCCGCTCAAGCCGGAGACCGTGTGGAGCTGGAAGTGGCGCGAAGGCGGCGTGACCGAAGAGGGCATCTTCAATGTTCACTTCGACCGCAATCTGCGGGTCTACACCACGTCGCGCTCGGACGTGGTACGGGGGCGCTAGGCAACGTGAGAGCAGGGCGGAAAGAACGGGGAGCGGCATGATACGTCGACGTCGATACAACCGGATCGGCCTGGTGTTGGGAGGCGGCGCGGCGCGTGGCTGGGCGCATATCGGCGCGATCCGCGCGCTGCACGAGGCGGGCATCAAGCCCGACGTCGTGTGCGGCACGTCGATCGGCGCGCTGGTCGGCGCGGTCTATGCGAACGGCGACCTCGACTGGCTCGAGGAGTGGGTCTCGCGGCTCACGTGGCAGACGGTGGTGCGTCTGCTCGATCTGCGTATCTCGGGCGGCCTGCTCGGTGGCCGCAAGGTGGTCCAGCTTTTTGCCGACAAATTCAACGGCTGCTCGATCGCGCAGTTGCAGATGCCGTTCGCGGCGGTCGCGACCGAACTCGATACGGGCCGCGAAATCTGGTTGCAGGACGGCAACACGATCGACGCGGTACGCGCATCGATTGCGATTCCGGGGATTTTCGCGCCGGTGTGGCACAACGGCGTATGGCTCGTCGACGGCGGCCTGAGCAATCCGGTGCCGGTGTCGGTCGCGCGCGGCATGCGCGCGGACTGCGTGATCGCCATCGATCTGAACAACGACATCCTGAACGGCCGCGACTTCGGCGGCGCGGTGGTCGAAACGCCCGCGCTCGATCCCGATGCGCCGCCGCCCGTCTCGCTGCGCCGCAACGGCAAGCCCTGGCCGCGCTGGCTCGCGCCTGCCGAGACGAGCGTCGCCAGCGATGTGCGCGTGCCGCCGAAGCCGAGCGCGCATGTGCCGTCGATGCTCAGTTCGATCGCGCAAAGCATCGACATCATGCAGGTGCGGATCACGCGCAGCCGGCTTGCCGGCGAACCGGCCGACATCCTGATCCAGCCGCGTCTGGGCGGCATGGGTATTTTCGATTTCCATCGCGCGGCGCCGGCCATCGAGGAAGGGCGCGCGGCAGTCGAATACATGCTGCCGGCGATCCGCGCGCGGCTCGCGCTCGACTGACGTTGGCCGCCGAGGCCGGCGCGTCTAGTCCAGCAGCGCCGCGAGCGCGGGCGGCGCGCTTTCGAGAGCGAACGGATTGAGAAACTGGCGCCGCCACATCAATTCGCGTTCGACCTCGCTCAGTTGTGCGTCGGCGCACACCGCGTCCCAGTGTTCGAGGATCACTTCGATGTGCCGGCGCACGAGCGCCACGGCTTCGTCGTGCGCGAGCAGGAAGAGCGGCGCGGCCTTCAGGCAGGTGTCGATGCGGCTGAAACGGTCGTCGCCGACGATCAGCATCGCCTGGGTCGCTTCGTTGCCCGCGCGCGCCTGCGGGCAGATGTCGTAGGCCGGCGTGAGTGTCAGCTCGCGGCCGTTCCAGTAGGCGGCGTGATTGCGCGCGTGATCGTCGGTATTGCCGCACAGCACGTTGAAGACGAGGCGCGCGAAGAGCTGTCTGAGCGTCGCGGCCGGATTCGTGAAGCGATGACGGATCAGCGTCGCGAATTCCTCGTAGCTCGCATAGCGCGCCATCATTTCGTCGAGTTCGAACAGCGTGAGCGCCGACACCATGGCGCGGCGCTGCCAGCCGTGCTCGCCGAGCGCGCGGTCGAAGCGCTCGATGAGCAGCACGTCCTTACCGCCGACGTGTTCGAGCGTGACCGGCGCGGCGTCGATGCCGGCCGCGGCCGCGAGGCGCATCGCGATGTATTCGGCCTTCACGACGCTGTACACGTCGCCCTGCGAGGAAAACTTCGCGATGAACTTGCGCTCGGGCGTCGTGATCATCGCCTTCGGCCGCGCGCCGCCGATCGAGCTGCCGTGAAACAGGGCGCGCTCGAGATCGGGGCTCAGCTTCACGCCGCGCTCGACGCTCGCCACCGCGTTCTGCAGATCGCTGAGCGAGGCGGTGGCGGTTTCGCGCGGCACGTATTCGGTGGGCGAGAGCTGGAAGTCGAGCGCGCCGATGCGGTCCGAGCCCGATTCCAGCAGATAGGTCATCTCGTCGAACTCGCCGGTATCGATCTGCGCGCCACGCGTGCCGAGCTTGCGATTGATGATGACGCGCCGGCCCCACGCGTCCGGCGCCGCGTCGCGGATGCAGCCGGGCATCGTCAGGCCGTTGAGCAGCGGCAGCGTGCCGCGCCGCAGCGGCAGCTCGGGATCGTAGAGCGGGATCGCATGTTCGCGCGCGAGGTAGCTCTGGCCGTAGTTGAACAGCATCTGCTCGCCGGCCGCGACGAGGCGCCCGGCCACCACCGGCTCGGTCGCGCCGGGCAGCCAGGTCCACACGAAGGCTTCGTTGTAGGCGGAATCAGAAGTCATCTCGGGCTTCGATGCGAGGTGCGCGCACAGCGCGTGGCAGCAGCGTCAACAGTTCGGCGTTGGCGCGCAGAGCGGCGCTGAGACCCGACGGGTCGGCGTCGAACAGACGGACGCCGACGACCGCCGCGGCCTCGAACACCGCGCCGATCGAGCAGCGCGGGTCGCCTTTCTCGATGCGTTGGACGAGGCTGCGCGATAGCCCGGCGCGCTCGGCCAGTTGCGCCGCGGTGATCTTGCGCTCGAGCCGCGCGCGGCGGATCAGCTGGCCGAGCAGACGCGCGGCGTCGAGGCTGTAACGCGAGGCGGCACGGGTGGCGGGAGTGGACATGAAAACGTAGAGTGGTTCATATATGAGTCGTAAAGGGCCTTCGTGACTCATCTGTGAGCCATTATGGGTTCTTATCCGAGAAAAAACAATGAATGACTCGTATATGAGTCGCAAAGGCCCTTTATGGCTCATATATGGGTCATCTCTGCCGGTATCGCCTGGAATGGGCGAGGTGGCGACCCTCGCGCGGGCTATCGAAAAAGCGACCCCAAACTTGCGAAATCGCAGCACGGCTCAACGCATGCGCCGCGCCTGACAAAACCCCATCCCTTGTAAAACCGGGCGCCCCGGGCGGTGCGAGGCGCCGATTCGTGCAATGCTGCGACGCAGCAGGACGTCGGCCCTCTGTTTGAGAAATTGATTTTCGCTTGCGAGACTGCGCGCCATGCCGGAGCAACGCGCAGGCCACGAAGCCGCCGCGAGCCGTGCCAATTCAACAAAACCTCGATGGAGACACGCGTGTTCCTATACGGCTTTGGTCCCGTGCTGCTCGCCGGCACGCTCCAGACGATCGAGCTGTCCGTTCTGTCGCTGGCGGCCGCCGTGCTGCTCGGTCTCGCGGGCGCGGCGGCGAAACTTTCGTTCAACCGGCCCTTGCGGGCCATCGCGACCGGCTACACGACGCTGATCCGCTCGGTGCCCGACCTCGTGCTGATGCTGCTGCTGTTCTACAGCATCCAGATGGCCGTCAACGACGTCACCGACGCGCTCGATCTGCCGCAGTTCGACATCGATCCGTTCGTGGCCGGCGTGCTGACGCTCGGCTTCATCTACGGCGCGTACTTCACCGAGACTTTTCGCGGCGCGTTTCTCGCGGTGCCGCGCGGCCAGCTCGAAGCGGGCAGCGCGTACGGCATGAGCGGCGTGCGCGTATTCACGCGCATCCTGTTCCCGCAGATGATGCGCTTCGCGCTGCCCGGCATCGGCAACAACTGGCAGGTGCTCGTGAAGGCCACCGCGCTCGTGTCGATCATCGGTCTCGCCGACGTCGTCAAGGCCGCGCAGGACGCGGGCAAGAGCACCTTCAGCATGTTCTTCTTCATCCTCGTCGCCGCGCTGATCTATCTGGCGATCACCACGGTCTCGAACCTCGTACTGATCTGGCTGAACCGCCGCTATTCGACCGGCGTGCGGCACGCGGAGCTTTGAACGCCATGCTCGACATCCTCACGCAATTCTGGCAGGCGTACCTGTTCTGGGACGGCCAGCGCATCTCGGGTCTCGCGGTCACGCTGTGGCTGCTGGTCGCGTCGATCGCGATCGGTTTCGTGTGCGCGGTGCCGCTCGCGGTCGCGCGCGTCTCGAAGAAGCGCTGGCTCTCGACGCCGGTGCGTCTCTACACCTACGTGTTTCGCGGCACGCCGCTCTACGTGCAACTGCTGTTGATCTACACCGGCGTGTACAGTCTCGCGTTCGTGCGCGCGCACAGTCTGCTCGACGCGTTCTTTCGCAGCGGCTTTCACTGCGCGATCCTCGCGTTCGCACTGAACACCTGCGCGTACACGACCGAGATTTTCGCGGGCGCGATCCGTTCGACCTCGCACGGCGAAGTGGAGGCGGCGCGCGCCTACGGCATGAGCGGGTTCACGATGTACCGGCGCATTGTGATACCGTCCGCGCTGCGCCGGGCCCTGCCGTTGTACAGTAACGAGGTGATCCTGATGCTGCACGCGACCACGGTCGCGTTCACGGCCACGGTGCCCGACCTCCTGAAGGTCGCGCGCGACGCGAACTCGGCGACCTACCAGTCGTTCAACGCATTCGGGCTCGCGGCGCTGATTTATCTCGTCGTGTCGTTCGCGCTGGTGGCGCTGTTCCGGCGCGCCGAGCGGCGCTGGCTTGCGTATCTCGCGGTGCGTACGCATTGAGCGCGCGTTGACGCTATCGCATCGGGCGCCGCGCGCTTCGGCAAGGCGGCGTTCGCACCAGACTGATCCGTATTTTCACTGGGAGAGCATCTTGCTCCATACCACCCAAACCGAAGCTTGCAAGCTCGCCGCGCAGGACATCCACAAGCGCTACGGCGACAACGAAGTGCTCAAGGGCGTCTCGCTCAACGCGAACAAGGGCGACGTAATCAGCATCATCGGCGCGAGCGGTTCGGGCAAGAGCACCTTCCTGCGTTGCATCAACTTTCTGGAGCGGCCGAACGCCGGGCAGATCATCGTCGACGGCGAAGCGGTGAAGACGAAGACCGATCGCGCCGGCAATCTCGAAGTCGCCGATCACAGGCAGTTGCAGCGCATCCGCACGAAGCTCGCGATGGTGTTCCAGCACTTCAACCTGTGGGCGCACATGAACGTGCTCGAGAACGTGATCGAAGCGCCGATTCATGTGCTCGGTCTGAAGCGCAAGGACGCCGAGGAGCGGGCGCGCGAATATCTCGAGAAGGTCGGGCTTGCGCCACGCGTCGAGAAGCAGTACCCGTCGCATCTGTCGGGCGGCCAGCAGCAGCGCGTTGCGATTGCGCGCGCGCTCGCGATGGACCCGGACGTGATGCTGTTCGACGAGCCGACTTCCGCGCTCGACCCCGAACTCGTCGGCGAAGTGCTGAAGGTCATGCAGAAGCTCGCCGAGGAAGGCCGCACGATGATCGTCGTCACGCACGAAATGGGCTTCGCGCGCAACGTCTCGAACCATGTGATGTTCCTGCACCAGGGCCGCACCGAGGAAGAGGGCGATCCCGCCGAGGTGCTGAGCGCGCCGCGCAGCGAGCGCCTCAGGCAGTTCCTCTCCGGCAGCCTGAAGTAACGTGCCGCGCGCTTTGCAGCGGTAACCGATGGCCCGCCCGTCCAGCCCGGCTCGCACGACGCAGGTCGCGATCGTCGCATTGCCGCCCGTGTCGATGTCGGGCGTCGGGCCTATTGTCGACGCGCTCAATCTCGCCAACGAAATCGACGGCCGCGCGCTGTACCGCGTTCAGGTCTGTTCGTGGGACGGCCGCGCGGTGCCGCTCGCGGGCGGCGCGCAATGGCCCGCCGATGCCGCGTTCGGCGACGCGATCGCGTGCGACTGGCTCATCGTCGTCAGCGAGCGCTTTCAGCAGTTCGCCGACTATCGTCTGTTTCTCGCGAGCCTCGCGCGCGTCGGCCGGCGCACGCCGCTCGTCACTGGCATTCATCATGGCGTGTGGTGGCTCGCCATGGCGGGGCAGTTGTCCGGCTATCGCGTCAGCGTGAACTGGGAAACCTATCAGCAGTTCTCCGAACAATTCGAGCGCTCGATCGTCACGCAGCAGATCTTCGAGATCGACCGCGATCGCGCGACCTGCGCGGGTGGCCAGGCGAGCGTCGATTTCATGCTCGCGATGATCGGCCGCGAGCATGGTCCCGAACTCGCGGAACGCATTGCCGATACGCTCGGCGTCGGGGTGTTGCGCAACGGCGAGGTGCGTCAGCGCATTCCGTTCGTGACCGCGCCGGGCGAGCGCCATCCTCGCCTGAACGACGCGTTGCTGCTGATGGAGGCGAACATCGAGGACCCGCTCACGACCGATGAAATCGCCGGCCTCGTCGGCGTCTCGCGGCGGCAACTGGAGCGGCTGTTTCGCCAGTATCTCGGCGCGATGCCGTCCAAATACTATCTGGGGCTGCGGCTGTCGAAGGCGCGCACGCAATTGCAGCGCACCAGCAAATCGGTCGTGCAGATCAGCCTCGCGTGCGGGTTTGCGTCGGCGGCGCATTTTTCGAACGCGTATCGCGAGCGTTTCGGCGTCACGCCGCGCGAGGATCGCCGCAACTGGATCGACCGGCAGACCGGCGCGCACGGCGGCGCGGGCAGCGAGCCGCGGCCGGCCGCGATGATCGAGCGGCCCGAGGCGGATTGAGCGCGGCCGGCCGCGGCGGCGGCGAGGCAGATTCCCGGCAGCGGCCGCCGCGCGTGGAACCGCATGGAAAGCGTCGCGTATGCGCAAGACGTATCGCGCGTGGTTTCCTACACTAGCTGTATTACCCGTTACCCGTTACCCGTTACCCGTTACCCGTTACCCGTTACCCGTGAGAGGATTTGCCATGAACGACCTGACTGTGACACGACAGACCTTCGACGAAGTCATGGTGCCGGTGTTTTCCCCCGCCGCCTTCGTACCGGATCGCGGTCTCGGCTCGCGCGTCTGGGACACGCAAGGCCGCGACTATATCGACTTCGCCGGCGGCATCGCCGTGACCGCGCTCGGTCATGCGCATCCCGAGCTGCTGAAGGTGCTGCACGAGCAGGGCGGCAAGCTCTGGCACATCGGCAATGGCTACACGAACGAGCCGGTGCTGCGCCTTGCGAAGCGCCTCGAAAACCTGACCTTCGCCGACCGCGCGTTCTTCGCCAACTCGGGCGCCGAGGCGAACGAGGCGGCGCTCAAGCTCGCGCGCCGCGTCGCGTTCGACCGCCACGGCGCGCAGAAAGCCGAAATCATCTCGTTTGCGCAGTCGTTCCATGGCCGCACGCTGTTCACGGTCAGTGTCGGCGGCCAGCCGAAGTACTCGGAAGGCTTCGGCCCGGTGCCGGCCGGCATCACGCATCTGCCGTACAACGACATCGAGGCGGCGAAGAAGGCAATCGGCGCACAGACCTGTGCGGTGATCGTCGAGCCGATCCAGGGCGAAGGCGGCGTGATCCCGGCCGACCCGGCGTTCCTCAAGGTACTGCGCGAAGCATGCGACCAGCACAACGCGCTGCTGATTTTCGACGAAGTGCAAACCGGGGTGGGCCGTAGCGGCTACTTCTATGCGTACCAGGACACGGGCGTGACGCCGGATATCCTGACCACCGCGAAGGCGCTCGGCAACGGCTTCCCGATCGGCGCGATGCTGACCACCCAGGAGCTCGCCGCGCATTTCAAGGTCGGCGTGCATGGCACGACTTACGGCGGCAATCCGCTCGGCTCGGCGATCGCGGAAAAAGTGGTCGAGCTCGTCAGCGACCCGAAGCTGCTCGAAGGCGTGCGCTCGCGCGGCGCGACGCTGAAGGGCCACCTCGCGAAGCTCAACGAGCGCTTCGGGCTCTTCACCGAAGTGCGAGGCAAGGGGCTGCTGATCGGCGCCGAACTGAACGACACGTACAGGGGGCGCGCGAAGGATTTCGTCACCGCGGCCGGCCAGCATGGCGTCATCATGCTGATGGCGGGGCCGGACGTGCTGCGCTTCGTGCCGTCGCTGATCATGCCGCTCGACGACATGGCCGAAGGCTTCGCGCGTCTCGAGAAGGCGTTCGGCGAACTTGTCGGCACGGCCCAGGCCGCCTCGCACTGATCCACGGCCACGCGTTCATGCATAACGACACGCTCTCGGACACGCTCTCGGACACGCACACGCACACGCACACGCACACGCACACGCACACGCACACGCACATGCACCCGCAGCGGATCATGCGTCACATTCAACAGGAACGATGATGCTATTCGTACGTCCAGGCCGCCTCGCCGATCTCGATGCGCTCGAACATATGGCGCGCACCGCGCAGCCGGTGCTGCATTCGCTGCCGCACGACCGGCGCGCGCTCGAAGCGCGCGTCGCGCTGTCGGAAGACTCGTTTCGCGCGGAAGTCGATTTTCCGGGCGAGGAGTTCTATCTGTTCGTGCTCGAAGACCCGGCGAGCGGCAAGCTCATGGGCACCGCGAGCATCGTCGCGGCGGCCGGTTATGCGGACCCGTTCTACGCGTTTCGCAACGACGCGCTGATTCATGCGTCGCGCGAACTGCACGTGAACCGCAAGATTCACGCGCTGACGATGTCGCACGAGCTGACCGGCAAGAGCCGGCTCGCGGGCTACTACATCGACCCGTCGCTGCGCGGCGATGCCGCCGCGCAGCTGATGTCGCGTGCGCGCATGATGTACATCGCCGCGAATCGCAAGCGCTTCACGCCCGAGGTGTTCTCGCTGCTGCTCGGCGTCACCGACGAGAACGGCGTGTCGCCGTTCTGGGAAGCGGTGGGGCGCAAGTTCTTCGGCCGCGATTTCGCCGACATCGAAATCGAATCGGGCGGCCGCAGCCGCACGTTCATTGCCGAAGTGATGCCGACCTATCCGATCTATGTGCCGCTGTTGCCCGAAGCGGCGCAGCGCGTGCTCGGCGAGCCCGATGCGAACGCGCTGCTCGCCTACGAGATTCATCTCGAGGAAGGCTTCGAGACCGATCGCTACGTCGACATTTTCGACGCGGGTCCGGTCCTGACCGCGCAGGTCGATCGCAGTGTCAGCGTGAAGCACAACGAAACGCGCGTCGTGCGCGAGGCGCCCGCGCCGCGCGGCGAAACCTACCTGATCGCGCACAACGGCGCCGATGGCGCGTTCCGCTGCGTGCTCGGCGAACTCGCGCCGGGCAAGGCGTCGGGCGCCGCCTTGTCGCAGGCGGCGCGCGCCGCGCTCGGCGTGCGCGAAGGCGACGCGGTGCGCTGCGTGCCGCTGCATCAGCCGCAGGATGAACATTCGGGAGAAGCGCAATGATCGTCGTTCGCGTGGTGCAACGAGGCGATGTGGATGCGCTGATGCGGCTCGCGCAGGAAACCGGGCCGGGCCTGACCACCTTCAAGCCGGACCGCGATGCGCTCGCGGCACGCGTCGAACGCGCGCGCCGCACGCTGGAAGACCGGGCCGAGCCGCACGAGGCCGGCTACTTCTTCGTGATGGAAGACACGGCGACCGGCGACATAGCCGGCGTGTGCGGCATCGAAACGGCGGTGGGGCTGCGGCAGCCGTTCTACAACTATCGCGTGAGCACGGTCGTGCATGCGAGCCAGGACCTCGGCATCTGGACGCGCATGCATGCGCTGAACATTTCGCATGACCTCACCGGCTATGCGGAGGTGTGCTCGCTGTTTCTGAGCCCGCGTTATCGCGCGAGCGGCGTCGGCGGTCTGCTGTCGCGCTCGCGCTTCATGTTTTTCGCGCAGTTTCGCGAGCGTTTTCCGCAGCGTCTATGCGCGGAGATGCGCGGCCATTTCGACGCGGAAGGCACCTCGCCGTTCTGGCGCGCGGTCGGCTCGCATTTCTACCAGATCGATTTCAACGCGGCCGATTATCTGAGTTCGCATGGCCGCAAGGCGTTTCTCGCCGAGCTGATGCCGCGTTATCCGGTGTACGTCGAGTTGCTGCCCGAAGAGGCGCAGCGCTGCGTCGGCCTCACGCATAGCGACACGATTCCCGCGCGCCGCATGCTCGAAGCGGAAGGGCTGCGCTACGAGAATCACGTCGATATCTTCGACGCGGGCCCGGTGCTCGAATGCCATATTGCCGATCTGCGCACCGTGCGCGAGAGCGTGGTGGTCGCGGCCGAAATCGGCGAGGCTGCGGAACCCGCCGCGCAGGATGGAGCGAAGTCGATGGTATCGAATACGTCGCTCGGCGATTTTCGCGTCGGCGTGGTGGCGGGCGTGCCGCACGCAGGCGGGTTCCGCCTGAGCGCCGCCGAGGCCGCCGCGCTCGGCGTCAAGGCCGGCGATCCGCTGCGGGTGCTGCCGTCGAAACACAAACAGGGATGATTATGAGCGAGCTTTTTATCGACGGTGGCTGGGCTGCCGGCATCGGACCCGCATTCGCATCGCGCAACCCCGGCACGGGCGCGGTGGTGTGGCAAGGCAACAGCGCTTCGGCGGACGACGTCGATCGCGCGGTACGCAGCGCGCGGCGCGCATTCGCGGCATGGTCGGCGCTGACGCTCGACGAGCGCTGCGCGGTGGTGCGCCGCTTCGCCGCGCTCGTGACCGAGCGCAAGGAAGCGCTCGCCGCAGCGATCGGCCGCGAGACCGGCAAGCCGCTCTGGGAAGCGCGTACCGAAGCGGCCTCGATGGCCGCGAAGGTCGAGATCTCGATCCAATCGTACAACGAACGCACCGGCGAAAAACGCTCGGCGATGGCCGATGGCACCGCGGTGCTGCGGCATCGTCCGCATGGCGTGGTGGCCGTGTTCGGCCCGTATAACTTCCCGGGCCATCTGCCGAACGGGCATATCGTGCCTGCGTTGATCGCGGGTAACGCGGTCGTGTTCAAGCCGTCCGAACTCGCACCCGGCGTTGCCGCGCTCACCGTGCAGATCTGGCGCGACGCGGGCTTGCCCGCCGGCGTGCTCAATCTCGTGCAGGGCGAGAAAGACACCGGCATCGCGCTGGCGAATCACCGGCAGATCGACGGCTTGTTCTTCACCGGTAGTTCGGATACCGGAACATTGCTGCACAAACAGTTCGGCGGCCGGCCCGAGATCGTGCTTGCGCTCGAGATGGGCGGCAACAATCCGCTCGTGATCGGGCCCGTGGCGGACCTCGACGCCGCCGTGCATCACACGATTCAATCGGCGTTTCTGTCGGCGGGGCAGCGCTGCACCTGCGCGCGCCGCATCTTCGTGCCCGACGATGCGTTCGGTGAGCGTTTCCTCGCGCGCCTGACTGAAGTGAGCGCGCGCATTGGCGTCGGCGAATACGATGCCGAGCCGCAGCCGTTCATGGGGGCTGTCGTGTCGGCGCGCGCGGCCTCGCGTTTGATGAGCGCGCAGGAAAATCTGCTTGCGCGCGGCGCGAAGGCGCTGCTGAAAATGGCGCAACGCGATCCGCAGCTCGGCTTCGTCACGCCCGCGATTCTCGACGTGACCGGCGTGCAGGATCTGCCCGACGAGGAGCACTTCGGCCCGCTCGCGCAGATCATCCGCTACCGCGACTTCGACGCCGCGCTCGAACAGGCGAACGATACCGAATTCGGTCTCTCGGCGGGCCTGCTCGCCGACGACGAAGCCCTGTGGGCGCATTTCCAGCGCACGATCCGCGCGGGCATCGTCAACTGGAACCGGCCGACCAACGGCGCTTCGTCGGGCGCGCCGTTCGGCGGTCCGGGCCGCTCGGGCAATCACCGGCCGAGTGCGTACTATGCGGCCGACTACTGCGCCTACCCGATGGCCTCGGTCGAGAGCGCGCAACTGCATATGCCCGCGAGCGTCTCTCCGGGCCTTCAATTCTAAGGATCGACGATGCTGCAAGCCACTGAAGCCAATTTCGACGGCCTGGTCGGCCAGACTCACAACTATGCGGGGCTCTCGTTCGGCAATGTCGCGTCGCAGAACAACGAGAAGTCGGTCGCGAATCCGAAGGCCGCCGCGCGCCAGGGTCTGCGCAAGATGAAGCAGTTGGCCGACCTCGGTTTTCATCAGGGCGTGTTGCCGCCGCAGGAGCGTCCGTCGATGCGGCTGTTGCGCGAACTCGGCTTTTCCGGCGACGACGCTTCGGTCATCGCCCGTGTCGCGCAGAACGCGCCCGAGTTGCTGGCCGCCGCGAGTTCGGCCTCGGCGATGTGGACCGCCAACGCGGCGACCGTGAGCCCGTCGTCCGATACGCACGACGGCCGCGTGCATTTCACGCCGGCCAATCTGTGCAGCAAGCTGCATCGCGCGATCGAGCACGAGTCGACGCGCCGCACGCTGCGCGCGATGTTTAGCGATACCGACCGTTTCGTCGTGCACGAGGCGCTGCCCGGCACGCCCGCGCTTGGCGATGAAGGTGCCGCGAACCACACGCGCTTTTGCGAGCAATACAGCGCGCGCGGCGTCGAATTCTTTGTGTACGGCCGCAGCGAGTATCGTCGCGGGCCGGAGCCGAAGCGTTATCCGGCGCGTCAGACCTTCGAGGCGAGCCGCGCCGTCGCGCATCGTCATGGCCTGCAGGAAGCCGCGACCGTCTATGCGCAGCAGAACCCGGACGTGATCGACGCGGGCGTGTTTCATAACGACGTGATCGCGGTCGGCAATCGCAACACGTTGTTCTGCCATCAACTCGCGTTCGTCGAACAGAGCGCGGTGTACGACGAACTGCGCTCGAAGCTCGCGCACCTGCATGCGGGCTTCAACGTGATCGAAGTGCCCGATGCGCAGGTTAGCGTTGCCGATGCCGTGACGTCGTATCTGTTCAACAGCCAGTTGCTGACGCGTCCCGACGGCAAGCAGGTGCTCGTGGTGCCGCAGGAGTGCCGCGAGAATCTGCGCGTGGCCGCGTATCTCGACGAACTGACGTCGCATCGCGGGCCGATCGACGAAGTGCTCGTGTTCGATCTGCGCGAGAGCATGAAGAACGGCGGTGGTCCGGCGTGTTTGCGTCTGCGCGTCGTGCTCGACGACACCGAACGTGCGGCCGTCGCGCCGGGCGTATGGATCGACGACACGCTGTTCGGCCGCCTCGATGCGTGGATCGAGAAGCACTATCGCGACCGTCTCGCGCCGGCCGATCTGACCGATCCGCAACTGCTCGTCGAATCGCGCACCGCGCTCGATGAACTGACGCAGATTCTCGACCTCGGTTCGCTCTATGACTTCCAGCGCTGAGTCTGCGATGTCGGCCGCGATCCCGATGCTCGACGATTTCCTCGCATGGACGCTCGCGGGCAGGCGGCCTGCCGCGCATGACGCGCAGGGCGTGTGCGCGAATGGCGTGCACTGGTCATGGCTCGACGAGGGTGTGCTCATGATGGAGCCGACGCAGGCACCAATGCAGAGGTCGACTCAAGACCCCACGCACGGCTCCATCGGAAAACCCGCCATCCCGCGCAGCGTGCTGGTCTCGGCCGGCGTCCACGGCGACGAAACCGCGCCGATCGAACTGCTTTCGCGCATGATCGCCGATCTCGCGCGGGGCCGTGCCGCGCTCGCGTGCCGCCTGCTCGTGATTCTCGGCAACGTCGATGCGATGCGTGACGGCTCTCGTTATCGCGACGACGATCTGAACCGTCTCTTCAGCGGCCGTCATCTGCAATTGCCGCACAGCCACGAAGCGCCGCGCGCGGCGGCGCTCGAAGCGGCCGCGACGCGCTTCTTCGCGGCGGCGTCCGAGGCGCCCGGCGCGCGCTGGCATATCGACATGCATACGGCGATCCGCGCCTCCGCGTTCGAGCGTTTCGCGCTGCTGCCGCATACCGGCAAGCCGTTTTCGCGTGCGATGTTCGAATGGCTTGGCGAGGCGCGCATCGGCGCGGTGCTGCTGCATACGACGAAGGGCAACACGTATTCGCATTTCACCGCGCAGGCGTGTGGCGCCGAGGCCTGCACGCTCGAACTGGGCAAGGTGCGTCCGTTCGGCGAGAACGACCTCACGCGTTTCGCGGGCGCCGACCTCGCAGTGCGCGCGCTGCTCGCCGGAACGCGGGTCGGCGAGCAAGCGCATCAGCCAACGAATCAGCGAACCGATGCGGAATCCGATACGGAATTCGCCGCACCCGCGGCCATGCCGCGCGTCTTCACCGTGATCGATCAACTGACCAAGCAAAGCGATGCCTTCGAGCTGCTGCTAGCGCCCGACGTGCCGAACTTCACACCGTTCGCGAAGGGCACCTTGCTCGCGCGCGACGGCGAGTATCGCTATACGGTTCGGCACGACGAAGAGCGCATCGTGTTTCCGAACGCAACCGTCAAGCCCGGCTTGCGCGCCGGGCTGCTCGTGATCGAAACCACCGCCGACACGCTGTCCAGACTTGTCTAGACAGGTTCCGTGTACAATCGCGGGCGTCGCGGCGCTCGCACCATCACGCCGGCCGCGCGAGCCGGCCGCATTCCGTGCGGCGAAGCTGTCCGCGCCGGTCAGGCTCCGCCCTGGTCAACCCTGTAGAGGAACCCCCGTAATGAAGATGAATTGGCCCAACATGGCCGCGCTCGCGCTGTTCGCGGCGGCGGCGCTGACGGCAGGCAGCGCGTCGGCGGCGGATATCAAGGAAGTGCGCTTCGGCGTCGAGGCGTCGTATGCGCCGTTCGAATCGAAGTCGCCGAGCGGTGAATTGCAGGGCTTCGACATCGACGTCGGCAATGCCGTGTGCGCGAAGCTGAAGGCCAGATGCGTGTGGGTCGAGAACTCGTTCGACGGCCTGATCCCGGCACTCGAAGCGCGCAAGTTCAACGCGATCAACTCGGACATGACGATCACCGACCAGCGTCGCCAGGCGATCGACTTCACCGATCCGATCTACACGATCCCGAACCAGATGATCGCGAAGAAGGGCAGCGGTCTGCAGCCGACGCCGGCATCGCTGAAGGGCAAGCACGTCGGCGTGCTGCAGGGCACGATCCAGGAAACCTATGCGAAGGCGCGCTGGGCGCCGGCCGGTGTCGACGTCGTGCCGTATCAGACGCAGGACCAGATCTACGCGGACCTCGTCTCGGGCCGTCTCGATGCGTCGTTCCAGGATGCCGAAGCGGCTTCGAAGGGCTTTCTGAAGAAGCCGCAGGGCGCGGGCTTCGAGTTCGCCGGTCCGGCCGTCAGCGACGAGAAGCTGCTCGGCGCGGGCGTCGGCTACGGCGTGCGCAAGAACGACAAGGCGCTGAAGGACGCGCTGAACGGCGCGCTGAAGGAACTGAAGGCGGACGGCACGATCGACCGCCTGGCCGCGAAGTACTTCGACGTGAACGTCGTGCTGAAGTAAGCGGCGTTGCGCATCGCGGGAGTCGCGACGCGCGGGGCTGCGACGAGCATCGCCAGGAACGGCCGCACAGCGATGTGCGGCCGTTTGCATTGGCGTTTCCGCACGGCTGCGTGGCGTGCCGATCAGGCTCGTCGCCCGCGTGGAAATAATGAAAGACCGTCGATTAATATTTCGGGTAATGGCTTCGCAAGCATGCTGGCACCTGAACGGCTGCGATAAAATCACGAGGCATAACACCACGCGCGGCGGCTCTCATGAGCGTCATAAAAAACGCGCACAGTACGGCGAAAACACAAAACACAATACGGCGCACATACAGCGCCGGACAACAGCGGCCAGGCGCCAGCGGCGTCGAGCGGGGACCGGAATGACCATCATCGCAATCGAGACTCATAGCCCGAGCGGCGCGACCGACGACGCATCGTTGAGCGCCAGCTTCGCGCGGCAGCCCATTCTGAACCGGGACGGCATGCTGTGCGGTTACGAGATCAAGGTGCGGGCGCCTGAAGTGCCGCTCGAAGCAATAAACGAAGCAGCACACGAAGAAGCGGACAAAGCCACGGACAAAGCGCAGGACGCCGACACCTTGCCCGGCCGCGCGCCGACGCCCGCGCAACGTGTCGCCCGCGCGATCGCTCGCGGCCTCGTGCAAGGCGAGGTGCGCGGCGCGCTGACCGGCCATCCCGCCTACGTCGACGTGAGCCGCGAACTGCTGCTCGACGACGCGATTCTCAGATTGCCCGCCGAGCGCTTCATGCTCGAATTGCCGCCGTCGCTGGACGTCGACGCCGAGTTGATCGCGCGCCTCGTCTATCTGCATGGCCGCCGCTATCGCTTCGCGCTCGACGACGTCACGCAGCCCAACGAAACCTTCGCGAAGCTGCTGCCGTACGCCGAGGTCGTCAAGATCGACGCGGCGCGCGCGCCGCGTGCGCTGCTGCCGAAGCTCGCGAGCGTGCTGAAGTCGGCGGGCAAGCTGCTGCTCGCGTCGGGTCTCGACGCGCAGGCCGATTTCGATATGGCGCACGGGCTCGGCTTCGACCGCTTCCAGGGCTATTACTTCGCGCGTGCGCAGAGTTCGGACACGCGCCGTGTCAGCGCGCCGCGTCACGCGCTGCTCAATCTGCTGCAACTGCTCGGCGGCGACCCGAGCGTCGCGCAGCTCGAAGCCGAGCTGAAGCTGAATCCGGTGCTCGTGATGCATCTGATGAAGCTCGCGAATTCGAGCGGCTTCGCGGTCGGCCACAAGGTGACGACGCTGCGCGAAGCGATCAACGCGACCGGCACCGATCGCATCGCGCGCTGGACGCAACTGCTGCTCTACGCGGACGGCCGCAAGGTCGCGCTCGAAGACGATCCGCTGCTGCAACTCGCGGCGACGCGCGCGCGTTTCATGGAACTGGCGATCGCGCGCATGCCCGAGGCGGGGCGCGACGAAGCCGACGCGGCATTCCTGACTGGCGTGTTTTCTTTCGTCGATGCCGTGTTCGGCGGCTCGCTCGAAAAGACGCTGAACGTCCTCACGCTTTCGCGGCCGATCCAGGCGGCGATCCTGCATCGCGAAGGGACGCTGGGGCTGTTGCTGAGCGCGATCGAAGCGCTCGAAAGCGGCGCATGGGAGCGCGTCGCCGAACTGTGCGAGCGTCTACAGCCATTGGCACTCGAAGACATCGCGCAGATGGGTCTCGCGGCCGCCGCCTGGGCCGGCGTCGCGGATCGCAGCGCGCAAGGGCTCGAACGGATCGAGGACTGAGCGGGCCTGCTCAGGCCACCTGCATCAGCGGAACTGTTTTCGGGCAAACACCGGAACGGCTTGAAACGAAGCAGGCGCTCAACGATCGCGCCACGTCTTCACATCGTCTCCATTTCCCGCATCTGCCCCTGGCCGAAAAAACGGCCTAACTCCTGGGCCAGTTCGTTGAGCACGCTCATTTCCTTCTGCGATATTCGGCGTGCTTCCTGCGTATGCGACCAGTCGCCGTAGAGCAGGGCGACGGTCTGATCGGTTTCGTCGACAACCGGCAGCAGCACGAACGCGCGCGTGTCGTCGAACGAGCGGCGGAACCATTCGGGCAGCCGCGCGACCATCTTCGGATCGCGCGCGTTCTCGATGAAGATGCCGACCGAATTGGCAATCGCGAGATGAAAGACGTCGGGCTCGAACGCGGCGTTGAACGTGAGCTTCGGCAAGGCCGCGTCGATCATCGGTCCGAGACCGAGGCGCGCCTTGAACGTGCCGTTGCTGTGCTTGACGAATACCACCGTGCGCGCAAAGCCGAGGCCGGCGAGCACGGTTTCCGCGGCCATCGCGAGCGCCGGCGCAAGCGGGCTGCCCGCGGGCAGATCGCGCAGATCCTTCACGCCGACTGCGATGCGGGCCTCCGGCGTCAGGGCTTCGCGCGCGATCGCATCGGCATTCGCGCGCAGCTCGACGATCTCGCGCATCACGCCGTCGCCGCCTTCCTCGCGCGCGAGCGCGATGCTCATCTGCTGCAGTACGTCGGGGTCCGTGTTCAGCGCGCCGCTATAGCTTTGCGCGAGTTCGGCGATGCGCGCCTCGCGCTCCCAGTCCGGCATGTTCTGCTGCGTGAGCACGTCGGCGACCGCGGTCGAGTAGTTCGTGATGGCGCGCAGCCATTGCACCTGGCGCGGCTGCGTCACGTCCTGCGGATCGAATTCGCCCATGCCCGAACGGATCATGTCGGGCAGGCGCCAGCGCACCGCGGCTTCCGTGCCGATTTCCTCGAACGTGACGCCGAGCACGAGCACGCACGCATCGGTTTCGAGTGCGCCGCCGTCGATGTGGCGGCGAATCTGGTCCCACTCCGCGTCGAGATAGAACACCACCAGCAGCTTGCCGATCTGCCGCATCAGCGTGCAGACCACCGCTTCCTCGCCGGCGCGCAGATCGCCGCGCTCGGTCAGCTTGCGCGCGACGCAGCCCGACAGCAGCGTGCGGTTCAGTTCGAGTTTCGCGTCGATGCGGCGCGGCGCGCTGTGATGAAAGTGATCGACGATCTTCAGGCCGACGACGAGATGGCCGACCGCATCCATGCCGAGCACCATCAGCGCGCGCGACACCGTCGTGATGTTGCCGCCGAACGCCATGTACATGGCCGAGTTCGCAAGTCGCAGCACTTTCTGCGTCAGCGCGAAATCCGACAGCACCACCTGCACGAGGCCAGTGAAGTCGAGGTCGTCGTTGTTCATCGCCGCCATCGTGGTGCGCAGCGATTGCGACAGCATCGGGAAATCGCCGCGCTCGCTCATTCGCGTCCAGAGACGGTCGAGCACTGCCGCCTTTAGCATGTGAGTCCCGCAAAAGCCATACGTGTTCCAATGAGTACCGCGCCGGCATGAAGCCGGCCTGTTGCGCTTGCGTTGCCTGCGTGCCGCGCCTGCATGGTCCGTTATGTGCCGTGCAGACGAAGCGTGCGCGCCTCGAAGCGCTGCGCGAGTTCGTCGGACGGCAAGGCCTTGCAGACGAGCCAGCCCTGGATGTGATCGCAGCCCATCTCGGTGAGCAGCGTGCGTTGCGCTTCCGTTTCGACGCCCTCGGCGACGAGTTCGAGATCGAGCGTCTGCGCGAGCCCGACGACGGCGCTCACGATGGCCTGATCGTTTCGCGAGGTTAGCAGATTCTCGACGAAACTCCGGTCGATCTTGAGCTTGGCGAGCGGAAAACGCTGCAGGTAGGCGAGGCTCGAATAGCCGGTGCCGAAGTCGTCGACGGCGAAGCGGATACCCATCGCGGTGAGGTCTTCGAGCAGCGCCGTCGCGTGCGCGGGGTCGTGCATCAGCAGACTCTCGGTGATCTCGAAGACGACCCGGCGCGGATCGATGCCGGTCAGCTCCAGCGCCTCGCGCACCGAGTCCTTGAAGCGCGGGTCGCGGAACTGCTGCGGCGACACGTTGACGGCTACGTATTGCAGCGCGATGCCTTTCGCATCCCACTGGATCAGCTGCATGCAGGCGACCTTCAGCACCCAGTTGCCGAGGAAGTTGATGAGACCGATCGACTCGGCGAGCGGAATGAACATCGACGGTGGCACGAGTCCATGCACCGGATGAGTCCAGCGGATCAGCGCCTCGACGCCGACTACGCCGTGCGAGCGGCTGCTCGTGATCGGCTGGAAGTGCAGCGAGAACTCGCCGTTGCGCACGCCGTCGTAGAGATCGGCTTCGAGTTTCAGGCGCTCGGCGTCGGCCGGGTTGTCGTCGGGCACGTAGAACGCGAGCGTGTTGCCGCCCGCGGCTTTCGCCTGCAGGAGCGCGTGGTCGGCCCAGCGCAACAGATGGGTGTCGTGCAGCGCGGTGTCGTTCGCGTGCCGCACGTCCGGATACAGCGCGATGCCGATGCTCGCCGACAGATGCACCTGCTGGCCCTTGAACACGTACGGTTGCTGGATCGCGGTCAAGAGGCGCCGCGCCAGCGCTTCGGCGGCGGCCGCCGCGTCGGTGCGGTTCGCGGCCGGCTTGACGAGGATCGCGAACTCGTCGCTCGCGACGCGCGCGAGCAATTCGTTCGGGCTCGTCATGTTGACGAGACGCCGCGCGGTGTCGCGCAGCATCTCGTCGCCGGCATCGTAGCCGAGCGCGCGGTTCACGCGCTGATAGTCGTCGAGATCGAGCAGCAGCAGCGCGACCGGCGTGCCGTGCGCGTCGGCCTGCTGCTGCGCGTCGATCAGCGCGTGTAGCAGGCCCGACTGGTTGGGCAGGCTCGTCAGGCGGTCCAGATGCAGCGCCTGGGTCAGACGTTCCTCGGTGGCGCGCCAGGCCGAGACGTCGAAGCCGGCGATCGCAAAGCCGTCGACGCCGTCGTGGCTGCTGCGCATGACGCGCAACTCGACCGTGATCGGATAGGTCAGCGACTTGATGAGCCCGAGCGTCGCCTTCTCGACGTTGCCCGAAGCCGCCGCGCGCGCGAGCAGCGCGTCGAGGCGCGGCACGTCGGCTGGCGCGACGAGCTCGTGCAGCGTGATCGTCTCCAGATACTCGCGGTGATAGCCGATAAAGCGCAGGCTCGCATCGGAAACGTAAAGGAAGCGCTGCGCGTCGTCGACATGCGCGAGCAGGTCGACCGCGCCGACCACCTGTTCCAGTGGCACGGCACGGTGGGGGGTGCTCTGCCGTGTGCCGTCCGCGCGCCGGCCGAATGCGCGAAGCCGGTCGATGACCGTGCGCAGGGAGCCCCGGCGGGGCGCGGTGATCGTGTTCGCTTCCATGTGTCGCTGGCAACCTGAGTTCGTCCGCCGGCGCAACTGCGGGTCCGCCGGCTCGGGCGGCCGGCAAAGTAGCAGGCCGCCGCATCAGAACGAGATAACGACCCGCGCCGCGAAATCTTTAGCGGCCCTCGTGGAAAACACCCGGTATCGGATTGCCTCATGCCGCCGCGTGGACGATTCGGCTAAAGTGGGGCCGCTTTACATCCGTTAATACGAGGAATCCCGTTGTGCAGTGCCGGCCGTGGCGTCGCCGCTGCATAGTTTCCGAACCTTGCACCGATGAACCATGTTCGAACGCCCTGTGGCCAGGCCGCTTGCCGGGCCCGATGCCAGCCGCGCTTCCGGGGCGGCCGCCGGAGCCGCCGGAGCTGCTTCACGGCACGCCGAGGTGAGTGAGCCGTTTGCCCGCCCTGCCGGGGTCTTGTCCGCCGGCGACGCGACGCCGGCGGCCGCCGCGCAGGATGACGCGCAGTACGTCTATCTGGGCCGCCAGCCGATTCTCGACCGCCACGGCGCGCTCCACGCCTACGAACTGCTGTTTCGCGCCGGCGCGCACAACTACGCCGAAATCAGCGACGACACCCAGATGACCGCGCAGGTGGTGGTGCGCACGATCGGCGGGATCGGCGTGCCGGCCGTGCTCGGGCAGCACCGCGGCTTCGTCAATATCGAGCGCCGGCTGCTCTTTAGCGACATCGTCCATCTGATGCCGCCCGAGCGCTTCGTGCTCGAAATTCTCGAAACCGTGCGCTTCGACATGCCGCTTGCGCGCCGTCTCGTCGAATTGCGTCAGGCGGGCTTCCAGATCGCGCTCGACGACGTCAGGGACCTCTCGGACGAACTGTTCGCGATGCTGCCGTACGCCGACATCGTCAAGATCGACCTGTTGCAGACCCCGCGCGACAAGCTCGCCAAGCTTGCGTCGATATTGCGCGGACACGGCAAGACGCTGCTCGCTGAGAAAGTCGAGACGCGCGAGGACTTTGCGCTCGCGCAGGAACTCGGCTTCCAGCTGTTCCAGGGCTATTTCTTCGCGCGGCCGCAGGTGCTGGCCGCGCCGCGCAACCGCTCGTTGCGCCCGGGCCTGCTGCGGCTGCTCGCGCTGCTCTCGCGCGACGCCGGCATCTTCGAGCTCGAAGCGGAACTGAAGCTGAACCCGAGCGTGGTCGTGCAGCTGCTGCGCCTCGTCAATTCGAGCGCGTTCGGACTCGGACGCCCCATCTCGTCGCTGCGCGAGGCGATCATCGCGACCGGCACGCGGCAGATCGCGCGCTGGGCGCAACTGCTGCTCTACGCGGACACTGGCGACCGGTCGTGGCGCACCGATCCGCTCGTGCAACTGGCCGCGACGCGCTCGCGCTTCATGGAGCTGGCCGCGAGCTGGCTGTACCCGGCCGACGGCGATTTCGCCGACGCCGCGTTCATGACCGGAATTTTTTCGCTCGTGCACGTGGTGCTTGGCAGCACGCCGCGCGCGGTGCTCGAAAAGCTCGCACTCGCGCCGCAGATTCGCGAGGCGATCGTGTCGCGCGCGGGCGAGCTCGGCGCGCTGCTCGGTATCGCCGAAGTGGCGGGCGAGGGCGGCGACGCCGCGCCGCTTGCGGTGGCGGCCGGCTTCGCGGCGCTCACGCCCGCCGTGCTGTCGGAGCTGAATCTGTCGGCGGCGGCGTGGTTCGGGGTGCATGTCGCCGAGTCGGCGGTCTGAGCGGCCGGGGCCGGCCGCCCGACGCGCTGGTCTCGCCTCGTTGGCCTCGCATGCTTTCGATCCGCTTATCGTCATGCCGCGCCGCTTACGCGCGTTGCGCATCCGTGTTCCAATAGCCGATGCAGGGATGGCCGAGGCCGTCCCCGATGCCCCGGACTGGATGACAACGCGTGTGCTCACGCAGGGAGACGCAGATGAAGATCAAACACCTACCGGCGGCGTTCGCCGCCGTCATGGCGCTCGGATTCGCCATGCATTCGCCGCTCGCATCGGCGACGCTGAAGCCGGGCGACACCGCGCCGACCTTCACGACCGAAGCCTCGCTCGGCGGCAAGACCTACACCTACTCGCTCGCCGACGAACTGAAGAAGGGCCCGGTCGTGCTGTACTTCTATCCGGCCGCGTTCACGAAGGGCTGCACGATCGAGGCGCACGAGTTCGCCGATGCGGTCGACGAATACAGGAAGTACGGTGCGACGGTGATCGGTGTGTCGCACGACAACATCGATACGCTGACGAAGTTCTCGGTCAGCGAGTGCCGCAGCAAATTCCCGGTCGCGGCCGATGCCGATTCGAAGGTAATCGGCGCATACGACGCCGGCATGCCGCTGCATAGCGGCATGGCCAATCGCGTGTCGTACGTGATCGCGCCGGACGGCAAGATCATCTACGAATACACGAGCCTGTCGCCCGAGAAGCATGTCGAGAACACGCTGAAGGCGCTCAAGGACTGGACGGCGGCGCATAAGGCGCAGTGAGGCGGGGCGGGGTGCGGTGGTGCCCGCTGGTGCGCCTGGTGCCCGCCAGGGCACGCCGCATAGTCGGCTACGCAGCGCCGTAGCGGCAGGCAAGCCGTGGCGCGTCGGCCCGCCGGCCTCTTGCGCGCGGCGCCGCGATTGGCGCAACGACGGGTTGCATCGCGGACCGGCGCGCGCTCGTGCTAGGCTCAAGCCTTTTGCCGGGTGAGTGAGCGATGCCGATTCTCGTTGCGTTGATTGCGCTGATCGCGCTGGTGTACGGTGCGGTGCGGGCCTTTTATGCGTTGCAGGCCGCGTTCGGCCTGGCCGTTGCGGTCGGCGTTGCCGTGCTGGTCGCGCTGCTGTTGATCGGCGCGCTGGCGCACTGGCTGCGGCGGCGCCGCGAAGTCGCGCCGAACGTGCGCGACGGCGACTGGACGCATGAGCTGAAGGGCAACTGGGGTGCGCTGCGGCTCGCGGCGGCCAAGCGGCTCTGCGAGATTCGCGTCGGCGACGAAAAGGGCGCGTATATCTTCGCCGATCTGCTCGGCGCCGAAGTGCGGGGCGGCGGCGCGCAGGCACAACTTGCGCTCGAGGTGAAGGACCCGCGGCACGCCGAGTGGATCGTGCCGATGTCGGGCGAGCGCGAGGCGCGCCAATGGCAGCGGATTTTTGCGCTGGCTATTGCACAGAAACTCTGAGCAAAAACCCTGAACAGAAACACCGAGCCGGCTTAAGAACGGCAACGCGGAGCAAAAGTTTTCAACGAAACGCCGCGGGAAAACGCCGAAGCTCTCGCTTTAAAAGTCTTCTGCTGGTTTGTCGCGCCGGCTCACGCGGCGGGTTCGCATGCATCGAATTTATCGGGCATGCCAACCCGCCGCGTTGCCATTGAACGTTACGACGACGTCGGCGTCGCGCCACCCGAGCGGCGCGCCTTGCGCGCTTCCCAGCGCACGCGGATGCGGTCCATGTAGAGATACACGACCGGCGTCGTATAGAGCGTGAGCATCTGGCTCACGATCAGCCCGCCGACGATCGAAATACCGAGCGGCGCGCGCATCTCCGCGCCTTCGCCGCGTCCGAACGCGAGCGGCAACGCGCCGAGCAGCGCCGCGAACGTGGTCATCATGATCGGCCGGAAGCGCAGCAGACACGCCTGGTAGATCGCGTCGCGCGACGACAGCCCGTGGCGCGAGGCCTCGATCGCGAAGTCCACCATCATGATCGCGTTCTTCTTCACGATGCCGATCAGCAGGATCACGCCGATCAGCGCGATGATGCTGAACTCGGTCTTGAAGAGCAGCAGCGCGAGCAGGGCGCCGACGCCGGCCGACGGCAGCGTCGAGAGAATCGTCAGCGGGTGGATATAGCTTTCGTACAGGATGCCGAGCACGATGTAGACGGCCGCGAGCGCCGCGAGGATCAGGATCGGCTGGTCGGACATCGACTGCTGGAACGCCTGCGCGGTGCCCTGGAAGCTGCCGTGGATCGTGCCCGGCATGCCGATCTCGGCCATCGTGTCGTAGATCGCCTGGGTGGCGGTGGAGAGCGACACGCCCGGCGGCAGGTTGAACGAAATCGTCGAGGCCACGAACTGGCTCTGGTGATTGACCGACAGCGGCGTGGTGCCCGGCCCGAAGCTCGCGATGGCCGAGAGCGGCACCATCGTTTCCTTCGCGGTCGACACCGGCGAGCCCGACGACGCGCTCGACTTGCCGCTCGCCGCGATCGAGTTGATCGCCTGGTTGCGCGCGGAGTCGGCGGCGATGCTGGCCGCGCTCGTGGCGGTGGTGCCCGCCGCGCCGCCCGTGGCCGCACTGGTCGTGCTGGTTGTGCTGGTCGTACTCGCCGCCGCGTGCGCGGTCACCGTGCCGGCCGGCGCGTTGGTGGTTTGCGCGCCGCTCGCGCTGCCGCCCGAGGTGCTGACGAAGATTTCATTCAGCATCTCCGGGCTCTGCCAGTAGCGCGGCGCGACTTCCATCACGACGTGATACTGGTTCAGCGGGTTGTAGATCGTCGACACCTGGCGCTGGCCGAACGCGTCGTAGAGCGTGTTGTCGATCTGCGCGGGCTTGATGCCGACGCGCGACGCGGTCGCGCGGTCGATCGTCACCATCGCTTCGAGGCCGCCTTGCTGCTGGTCGGAGTTGACGTCCGCGAGTTCCTTGCGCGCCTGCAGCGCCTCGGTCAGCTTCGGTCCCCACTTGTAGAGATCGGGCGTCGAGTCGGCGAGCAGCGTGAACTGATACTGCGCGTTCGATTGCCGGCCGCCCACGCGGATGTCCTGCACCGATTGCAGGAACGTGCGCGCGCCGGCCACGTCGCCAAGCGGTGCGCGCAGCTGCTGGATCACCTGATCGGCGGAGAGCTTGCGCTCGCTCTTCGACTTGAGCGACACGAACATGAAGCCCGAGTTGGTCTGCCGGCCGCCCGTGAAGCCGACCACGCTGTCGACGGCGGGGTTCTTGCCGACGATGTCCATCATCTGCGCGAACTTGCCCTTCATCGCCTGGAACGAGGTGCTCTGGTCGGCCTGGATGCCGCCGACGAGCCGCCCGGTGTCCTGCTGCGGAAAGAAGCCCTTCGGCACGATGATGTAGAGCGCGACGTTCAGCGCGATCGTCAGCAGCAGGATGGTGACGATCAGGAGCGGATGGCGCAGCGCCCAGCCGAGCGTGTGCTCGTAGCCGTGCTGCATCGACATGAAGCCGCGCTCGAGCCACTGGCCGAAGCGGCTCTCCTCGCGCTTTTCGTGCGGCTCGCGCAGCAGGCGCGAGCACATCATCGGCGTGAGCGTGAGCGAGACGAGGAGCGACACCGCGATCGCGAGCGACAGCGTCAGCGCGAACTCGCGGAAGAGGCGCCCGACGATGCCGCCCATCAGCAGAATCGGCAGGAACACCGCGACGAGCGAGATGCTGATCGACATCACCGTGAAGCCGACCTCGCGCGCGCCGCGGAACGCGGCCTTCCTGCGCGGCACGCCGTTCTCGATGTGCCGCGAGATGTTTTCGAGCACGACGATCGCGTCGTCGACGACGAAGCCGGTCGCGATGGTCAGCGCCATCAGCGAGAGGTTGTCGATCGAGAAGCCCATCAGATACATCGCGCCGAACGTGCCGATGATCGAGATCGGCACGGCCACGCTCGGAATCAGCGTGGCGCGCCAGTTGCGCAGGAACAGGAACACCACCATCACGACGAGCGCGACCGCGATCACGAGCGTGCGCTCGGTGTCCTTCAGCGACGCGCGGATCGTCGTGGAGCGGTCCGAGGTCGGCTCGATGTCGACGTCGGCGGGCAGCGACGCGTGCAGTTGCGGCAGCATGGCCTTGACGCGGTCGACGGTCTCGATGATGTTCGCGCCGGGCTGCCGGTACAGGATCACGAGCACCGAACGCTTGCCGTTGAAGAGACCGAGGTTGCGCAGGTCTTCGACCGAATCGACAACCTCGCCCATGTCCGAGAGCTTGACCGGCGCGCCGTTGCGATAGGCGATCACGAGGTCCTTGTACTGCGATGCCTTGCTCGCCTGGTCGTTGGTGTAGAGCTGCACGCGGTTCTCGCCGAACTCGATCGAGCCTTTCGGGCTGTTCGCGTTGGCCGAGGCGAGCGCCGCGCGCACGTCTTCGAGACCGATGCCGTAGTGCGACAGCGCATGCGGCTCCAGTTCGACGCGCACGGCCGGGTTCGCCGAGCCGTTCACGTCCACTTCGCCGATGCCGTCCACCTGCGAGAGCGACTGCTGCAGCACCGTGGCGGCCGAGTCGTACAACTGGCCGGCCGTCAGCGTGTGCGAGGTGAGCGCGAGAATCAGGATCGGCGCGTCGGCGGGGTTGACCTTATGATAGGTCGGGTTGCTGCGCAGGCTCGCGGGCAGGTCGGCGCGCGCCGCGTTGATGGCGGCCTGCACGTCGCGCGCGGCGCCGTCGATGTCGCGGTTCAGGCCGAACTGCATCGTGATGCGCGCCGCGCCGACCGAACTCGACGAGGTCATTTCGGTGACGTCGGCGATCGAGCCCAGATGCCGTTCGAGCGGACTCGCGACGCTCGTCGCCACGGTCTCGGGGCTCGCGCCCGGCAGCGACGCCTGGATCGAGATGGTCGGGAAATCGACCTGCGGCAAGGGCGCGACCGGCAGCTTCGTGAACGCGAACACGCCCGACAGCGCGATGCCGATCGCCAGCAGCGTGGTGGCGACCGGGCGGGAAATGAACGGACGCGACAGGTTCATCGCCTAGTTCCCCGCATCGGTGGCGGGCGGCGTGGCGCTGCCGGACGAGTCGCTACGGTTGAAGCGCTCGCGCAGGCGGCGGCCGAGCGAATCGAACGCGAGGTAGATCACCGGCGTCGTGAACAGCGTCAGCAGCTGGCTCACGATCAGGCCGCCCGCGATCGCGATACCGAGCGGGCGGCGCAGCTCCGAGCCCGCGCCGGTGCCGAGCATCAGCGGCAGCGCGCCGAGCAGGGCGGCCAACGTGGTCATCAGGATCGGCCGGAAGCGCAAGAGACACGCCTGGTAGATCGCCTCGCGCGGCGGCTTGCCTTCCTCGCGCTCGGCGTAGAGCGCGAAGTCGATCATCATGATCGCGTTCTTCTTCACGATGCCGATCAGCAGCACGATGCCGATGATGCCGATGATGTCGAGATCGTGGCCGGTCATGAGCAGCGCGAGCAGCGCGCCGACGCCGGCCGACGGCAGCGTGGAGAGAATCGTGATCGGATGGATGAAGCTCTCGTACAGCACGCCGAGCACGATGTACATCGTGACGATCGCCGCGAGGATCAGGAACAGCTCGTTGGCGAGCGAGGCCTGGAACGCGAGCGCCGCGCCCTGGAAGCGCGTCTGGAACGAGGCGGGCAGGCCGATGTCCTGCTCGGCCTGCTGAATCGCCTGCACGGCCGCGCCGAGCGACGAACCCGGCGCGAGGTTGAACGACACCGTGGTGGCCGGGAACTGGCTCAGGTGCGTGACGAGCAGCGGCGCGGGCCGCTCGATGAACTTCGCGATCGACGACAGCGGCACCTGGCCGCCCGTCGAGGTGGAAGAGGGCAGGTAGATCGAATTCAGCGAATCGGTGTATTGCTGCATCGTCGGCTGCGCTTCGAGAATCACGCGGTACTGGTTCGACTGCGTGAAGATCGTCGAGATGATGCGCTGGCCGAACGCGTCGTAAAGCGCGCTGTCGATCGTGGCCGGCGTGATGCCGAAGCGCGCGGCGGTCGCACGGTCGATCTCGATGAACACCGAGCGGCCGTTGTCCTGCAGATCGGTCGCGACGTCGGCGAGTTCGGGCGACTGCTTCAGGCGGTCGACCAGCTTCGGCACCCACGTCGTGAATTCGCTGATGTTCGGATCGGTCAGCATGAACTGGTACTGCGTCGGGCTCACGGTGGAGTCGATCGTCAGATCCTGCACCGGCTGCATGAAGAGCGAGGCGCCCGGAATGTGCGCGACGTCCTTCTGCAACTGGCGGATCACGTCGCTCGCGGTGTTGCTGCGGTCGTCGCGCGGTTTCAGGTTGATCAGCATGCGGCCGCTGTTCAGCGTGATGTTGCTGCCGTCCACGCCGATGAACGACGTGAGGCTGTCGACGTCCGGGTTCTTCAAAATTTGCGCGGCGAGCGCCTGCTGACGCTCGGCCATCGACGCGAACGAGACCGACTGCGGCATCTGCGTGATCGCCTGGATCACGCCGGTGTCCTGCACGGGGAAGAAGCCCTTCGGCACGAATACGTACAAGAGGCCGGTCAGCACGAGCGTGAGCACGGCGACGACGAGCGTCGAGCGTTGCCGGTTCAGCACCCACGTGAGCGCAACCGCGTAGCGCGCGATCACCCAGTCGATGAAGCGGTGTGCCTTCGCCTCGAAGCGGTGGCTTTCGTGCGGCGGCGTGTGGCGCAGCAGCTTCGCGCACATCATCGGCACGAGCGTGAGCGAGACGACCGCCGAGATCACGATCGTCACCGCGAGCGTGATCGCGAATTCGTGGAACAGCCGGCCGACCACGTCGCCCATGAACAGCAGCGGAATCAGCACCGCGATCAGCGAGACCGTCAGCGAGATGATCGTGAAGCCGATCTGCTTGGAGCCCTTCAGCGCGGCTTCGAGCGCCGTGTCGCCTTCCTCGACGTAGCGCGCGATGTTCTCGATCATCACGATCGCGTCGTCGACCACGAAGCCGGTCGCGATGGTCAGCGCCATCAGCGAGAGGTTGTCGAGCGAGAAGCCGCACAGGTACATCACGGCGAGCGTGCCGATCAGCGAGAGCGGCACCGAGAGGCTCGGGATGATCGTCGCGTAGACGTTGGCGAGGAACAGGTACATCACCAGCACGACCAGCACGACCGACATCGCCAGTTCGAACTGCACGTCGCGCACCGAGGCGCGGATCGTCGTGGTGCGGTCGGTGACGACCTGCACGTCGAGCGCGGCGGGCAGCGCCTGCTGCAGTTGCGGCAGCAGCGCCTTGATGCTGTCGACCACCTGGATCACGTTCGCGCCCGGCTGGCGCTGCACGTTCAGGATGATCGCCGGCGTGTTGTCGACCCACGCGCCGAGCTTGGTGTTCTCCGCGCCCGCGACGATGTTCGCGACGTCGGTCAGCATGACCGGCCGGCCGTTCTTGTAGGCGATGACCGCGCTCTTGTACTGGTCGGGATCGGTCAGCTGGTCGTTCGAGTTGATCGTGTAGTTGCGCGTCGGGCCGTCGAAGTTGCCCTTCGGCGTGTTGACGTTGAGGTTCGAGATCGTGGTGCGCAGATCGTCGAGATTCAGGCCGTACGCGGCGAGCGCGCGCGGGTTCGCCTGAATCCGCACGGCCGGGCGCTGGCCGCCCGACAGGCTGACGAGACCCACGCCCGCGACCTGCGAGATTTTCTGCGCGAGGCGCGTGTCGGCGAGGTCCTGCACCTGGGTGAGCGGCAGCGTTTTCGAGGTGATCGCGAGCGTGATGATCGGCGCGTCGGCCGGATTGACCTTCGCGTAGATCGGCGGTGCGGGCAGGTCGGACGGCAGCAGGTTGCCGGCCGCATTGATGGCGGCCTGCACTTCCTGCTCGGCGATGTCGAGCGGCAAGTCGAGGCTGAACTGCAGCGTGATGATCGACGAGCCTGCCGAACTTTGCGACGACATCTGATTGAGCGACGGCATCTGTCCGAACTGCCGCTCGAGCGGCGCCGTCACCGACGACGTCATCACGTCCGGACTCGCGCCCGGATAGAAGGTCTGCACCTGGATCGTCGGATAGTCGACCTCGGGTAGCGCGGAGAGAGGCAGAAAGCGCAGCGCCACGAGGCCGACCAGCATGATCGCCGCCATGAGCAGCGCGGTGCCGACGGGACGCAGAATAAAAGCGCGGGATGGATTCATGCGGTAAGTGCCGTGCCTTTACTTTATTGCGCAGCTTGCGACGCGTGTCTGCCGCGATGCGCATGCGCGGCGGAAGCACCCGAGGCGCCGACCGCAGCGTGCGCGCCCGATGCGCCCGATGCACCACTGGGACGCTCGGCCGGAATCGTGATCTTCGAGCCTTCGCGCAGACGGTCCGAACCGTCGATCACGACGCGCTCGCCGAGCGCGAGGCCCGACTTGATGCTGGTGCGCTCGCCGTCCACGGGACCGGGCTTGACCGGCCGGACCGTGACCGTGTTGTCGTCCTTCACGACGTAGACGAACGGACCCATCGAGCCGTTGAGCACCGCCGAGGTCGGCACGATGACGGCGTCCTTGATCGTGTCGACGAGCAGGCGCGTGTTGACGAACTGGTTCGGGAACAGCCCGTTGTCCTTGTTATCGAAGAGCGCGCGCAGACGCACCGTGCCGGTGGTCGTGTCGATCTGGTTGTCCATCGTCTTCAGCGAGCCGACTTCGAGCGGCCGCGTGTTGCTGCGGTCGTAGGCGGTGGCCGAGAGCTGTTCGCCGTTCTGCGTGTGCTGGATGATCTGCTGCAGGTTGTCTTCCGAAGTCGTGAAGATCACGCTGATCGGCTGTAACTGCGTGATGACCGCGATGCCGTTCGCGAGGCCCGAGGTCACGTAGTTGCCCGGATCGACCTGGCGCAGGCCGACGCGGCCCGACACCGGCGCGGTGATGCGCGCGTAGATGAGGTCGAGCTTGAAACTGTCGACATTCGCCTGGTCGGACTTCACGGTGCCTTCGTACTGGCGCACGAGCGATGCCTGCGTGTCGACCTGCTGGCTCGCGATCGAGTCCTGCGCGAGCAGTGTCTGATAGCGCTTGAGGTCGAGGCGCGCGGTGGCGAGCAGCGCCTCGTCGCGCACCAGTGTGCCCTCGGCGTTGCGCAGCGAAATCTCGTACGGGCGCGGGTCGATCTGGGCCAGCACGTCGCCCTTCCTGACCATCTGGCCTTCCTTGAAATAGACGTCCTGCAGGACGCCGCTCAGCTGCGGCAGCACGGTCACGGTAGCCAGCGGCGTGACCGTGCCGAGCGCGGTCAGCACGACCGGCATCTCGCCTTGCGTGGCGGTGGCGACGTGCACCGGCTGCGCCATGTTCGCCATCGCGTTCGGACCGCCGCGGCCGAAGCGGCCACCGCCCCGCGCACCGCTTGCGCCGGCCGGGGCGCTGGCGCCGCTCGCGCCGCCCCACGGATGCCAGCGCCATAGCACCACTCCGAGAATGACCAGAACCGCGACGATCAGTGCGATGGTGCGGCCGCGATGCCGCTTTACCGCGCCGGGCGCGCCATGTTGCGCGCCGCTTGCCGACGGTTGGGAAGCGGTGGGGCGCTGGTTTTCCGGGTGCTTTTGTTGTTCGTCCATCGGTTCGGTCGGGTGGCTGGCTTTTTGATGTGCGCCGCTCGCGCGTTTGCCGCGCCCGCAGGGCGGCGACACGTGGACGGCATGACAGGCGGCTGCGGTTGCGTCAGGTTGCGTTCGGTTGCGGGTGCGTCGCGCAACGCGATGCTACCCGAGGCGCGGGACAGAGATGTTAACGCAATGCGGAATCACCACGGCGCGCGCGGCGCCGTTTTCGACGGCAAAAACGGCCAGATGCGCGTGTATCCCGCGACGGGATGCGTGATCGTACGTTGCGGTCTCTGTAACAGTCCAGCCGCCTATTTTTCGTTTAATTACGAAGGTTACAGGATGTTGGGAAATTGTTGGCCTGGTGTGAAGGGGCGCCTCGCCGGGCGCCGTCGGCCGCGTGCGCCGGCTGGTGGCGCATCCGGCCGCGGTGCTTTTCGCCGTGCCTGTCGCGGTGTCTGTCTCGGTGCCTCAGGTGTCGAGCCGGCGCGCCGGCGTGCCGCCGACTTCGAGCACGATCTTGCCGATGCATTCGAGCAGCGCGGGCGCGGCATGCGAGATGAGCCAGTCGCGCGGGCACTGGTCGGCCGCGCCGCCGCAATTGACCGCATAGCGCTCGCCCGACGGCCCGACGAAGCCGAGCGCGATCGCATTGAGGCCGTCGTACCACTCGCCGGTGGCGATCGCGAAGCCGCGCTCCAGCGTGTCCTCGATCGCGCTTTCGAGCCGTCCGCCGATGTAGCCCCATTCGTTGCCTTCGGCCGTCTGCAGACCGGCAAGCAACGCTTCGCGTTCCGGCTGCTCGAGCGCCACCAGATAGGCGCGGCCGACCGCGGTGCGCGTCAGGCTCATGCGCGAGCCGATTTCGAGCCGCGACACGAGCACCGCCGAGCGCGGCCGGATCGTGTCGATCACGACCATGTCGAAGCGGTCGCGCACGGCCAGATGCACCGAGAGGGCGGTGCGCTCGGCGAGTTCGATCAGGAAAGGCCGTGCGCGGGCGCGGATGTCGAAATTGCGCAGAAAGCCGTTGCTCAGCTCCAGCACCGACGAAGTCAGCACGAAGCGTTCGCTGTCGGGCAGCCGCAGCAGGAAGCCGACGCTGACCAGCGTCGCCGTGATGCGCGAGACCGTCGGCTTCGGAATGCCGGTGAGTTCGGCGAGTTCGCGATTGCTCAGCGGCGCGTTCGCGGCGGCAATCGAGCGCAGCACGGTCAGGCCGCGAGCGAGGGCGGTGACTTCGTCGCCCGAGCCGTCCCGGTCTTTGGCGACGACCGCTGCGCTCGGGATCGGAGTAGGTCGTTTCATGGTTTTTTGGAACTGTATTTCAGATTCTGAGTTCGTCCCCCGTCGACGGCCGGTCTACGGAAGACGGCGGGCATCTTCCAGCCGTGGCACCAGTTCAGTTTTGTTTGTGACAAATCGATTCTATCGGAAAAAGTTGCCGGAACGACCTGGATTCGGATTTTGCTTGACTTAGTCAGCATAATCATAAAAAATGGAACATTATTTCGAAAGATGGAATCTTCCAGAAAGGTTGCCGGCCGTATCGTTCCCGTTGCCCGTATCGCGCGGGAATGCAAGGGGCTCGGCGGCGAATGCTTTCGAAGTCTGCTTTCAGGCACCGCGGCACCGCTTTTAACCCCCGCTGCTTTTGCTTTAATACCGTCTCTCAGGTTCTAGCACGGCCCTCGGAATGGCTAGAACTTTTAAGGCGTCACGGCAACGTGACGCCTTTTTTTCTTTTCCGCTTTCTTTCCGCTCTCGTACGCTCAGACCTGCGGGTTGGTCTGCACCTCGTCGAAACGCTTCACGCGATAGATCACCGCCGACACGAGCCAGCTGAGCGCGAAGATGCCGATGATGATGTAGCCGAGCATGCCGAAGTTATCGTTGAGCGCGCCGATCGCGTCCCAGATGCCGCCTTTCAGGTTCAGCTGATCCGCGAGAAGGCCGAGCGCCTCGATGCCGCCGATCACGAGCGCGACCGCGATCGAGACGAGCGTGATCGTCATGTTGTAGTAGATCTTGCGCAGCGGCCTTTCGTACGCCCAGCCGTAGGCGCCGAGCATCAGGTGGCCGTCGAGCGTGTCGACGAGCGACATGCCCGCACTGAACAGCACCGGAAACACCATGATCGCCCACGGCGAGAGCCCCTTGGCCGCCTGCGTCGCCGCGATGCCGAGCAGGCCGATTTCCGTGGCGGTGTCGAAGCCGAGGCCGAACAGAAAGCCGATCGGATACATGTGCCAGCTACGCGTCACGAGCCGGAAGAGCGGCCGGAACAGGCGCGCGATGAAGCCGCGATTCGCGAGCAGCATGTCGAAGTCGTCGTCGACATAGGCGCCGCCATTGCGCACGTGGCGCCACGCGCGGTAGATGCCGCGCAGAATCAGGAAGTTCATCAGCGCGAGCGCGAACAGGAAAAAGGACGACACGGCCGTGCTGACGATGCCGCCGATCTCCCTGTAGTTGTCGAAGCGGCCCTGGATCGCGGTGGTCGCGAGCGCCACCGCGACCGACGCGAGCACGACGACGCTCGAATGGCCGAGCGAGAAAAAGAAGCCCACGGCAACGGGCCGCTTGCGTTCCTGCATGAGCTTGCGCGTCACGTTGTCGATGGCGGCGATGTGGTCGGCGTCGACGGCATGGCGCAGGCCGAATCCGTACGCGAGCAGCGCGGTGCCGAGCAGCACCGGATAGTGGTGGAACGCCACGATCGCCCACACCCACGCGAGCAGGTTGATGGCGATCAGCACGCCGTAGATGCCGAATAATTTGCTGCGGACTCTCGAATCCGAATCGTTGAAAATCTCGGCGAGTCGATCAAGCATGTTGAATCTCCAGGAATTGCGCGTTCCGTGCAGGTTGGGAAAAGACGACATAGCGAGGTCTGACTCCGGGGTGAAACAGGTTCCCCCGATACAGTGGCGCGACCGCGCCGGAATCTCACCGGCTTCCCGCTGTGTCCGTGTTGAGGCGTAGGCCCTGTGGGCTTATACATCGCCGATACTGAAAAGTCGATTTCTGCGCCGGCCGCGAGAGTCGGCGAGACCGTCGAACGGGTTCCGGTTTCGCTCCCGGTTGGGTTTTTCGGGCGGCGGCACGCATGTCCGCACGCGAGTACTGCGCGGGTGCCGAGCGAGTGTCGAGCCGGCTGCTCAGCGCGACAGCAGCGACACCGTTGCGATGCCGAGGATCGTCATCGCGAGCGAGGTGCTGACGTGAATCGCGACTTCGCCGGCCGCCCAGCCGAGCCGTCCGTCCTGCAGGCGTTGCACGACTTCGGCGGAGAAGGTCGAGAACGTTGAGAGACCACCCATCAAACCGGTGATGACGAAGAGCCGCCATTCCGGCGCGAGTTGCGGCACGCGCGCGAAGCCCGCGACCGCCACGCCGATGATGTAGCCGGCGATCACGTTGGCGGCCAGCGTGCCGAGCGGCAGTCCGCTAAACAGGCCGTTCAGGCGAATGCCGAGGAACCAGCGAAACAGCGAGCCGAGTGCGCCGCCGATGGCGACAGCGAGAAAGGACCAATACATGGAAGAGGATCGGAAACCGGAGTGTGTCGACAAACCGGTTCATGCGGGCGAGACGATGCCGCGTCCGCATGACCGGGCGTAGCAGGCATCATCAGCCCCAAGGGCGGTTAAGGGAGAATGCCATCTCCAGCCGCGCAGTCTAACATCGGTGTGCGCATTTGTACGCGCACCCCGGCTCACTCCGGCGTCGCCGAAATCTTGTGGATCGACAGATCCGCGCCGTTGTATTCCTCTTCCTGATCGAGCCTCAGGCCCACGGTCATGCGGATCACGCCATACACGAGCGTGCCGCCGAGCACCGCCACGACGATGCCGCCGAGCGTGCCGAGCACCTGCGCGCCGAGCGACACGCCACCCATGCCGCCCAGCGCGCGCATCCCGAAGATGCCGGCCGCGATGCCGCCCCACGCGCCGCACAGGCCGTGCAGCGGCCATACGCCGAGCACGTCGTCGATGCGCCAGCGGTTCTGCACGCAGGTGAACATATAGACGAACAGCACGCCGGCGATGCCGCCCGTCACCAGCGCGCCGAGCGGGTGCATGAGGTCGGAGCCCGCGCATACCGCGACGAGTCCGGCGAGCGGGCCGTTGTACGTGAAGCCGGGGTCGTTGCGGCCGGCGAACCAGGCGCTCAGCGTGCCGCCGACCATCGCCATCAGCGAGTTGACCGCGACGAGGCCGCTGATCTTGTCGAGCGTCTGCGCGCTCATCACGTTAAAGCCGAACCAGCCGACCGTCAGCACCCATGCGCCGAGCGCGAGAAACGGAATGTTCGAGGGCGGATGCGCGGCGATGCCGCCGTCGCGGTGATAACGGCCGTGGCGCGCGCCGAGCAGCAGCACGGCCGGCAACGCGACCCAGCCGCCGAACGCGTGCACGACGACCGAGCCCGCGAAGTCGTGGAACGGCGCGCCGAACGCCTGCGTGAGCCAGTCCTGAATGCCGAAGCGGTCATTCCACGCGATGCCTTCGAAGAACGGATAGACGAAGCCGACCAGCACGAACGTCGCGAACAGCTGCGGGTTGAATTTCGAGCGCTCGGCGATGCCGCCCGAGACGATCGCCGGAATCGCGGCGGCGAACGTCAGCAGGAAGAAGAAGCGCACGAGCCCGTAGCCGTTGTGCTCGGCGAGCGACGCGGCGCTGCCGAAAAACTGCACGCCGTACGCGATCGTGTAGCCGATGAAGAAATACGCGATCGTCGAGACGGCGAAATCCACGAGGATCTTGACGAGCGCATTGACCTGATTCTTCTTGCGCACCGTGCCGAGTTCAAGGAACGCGAAGCCCGCGTGCATCGCCAGCACCATGGCGGCGCCGAGCAGAAGAAACTCGGTGTCGGCGCCGTATTTCAGACTTTCCATCGATGTGTCCCGCTTATGCCAAAAAGTGCGCTATGTGAGCAAGAAGTGGGCCAAAGTTGTGCCGGCGGCGCCGGTGCGGTGCAAGCAGGCACCGGGATGGACTTGCACACGATTTCGCACCGTGCCGCGTGGGCTGGACTTTGCACCTGAATAGCGACAACAGGCACAAAAAAAGTGCATGCGCGCCGGATGGCGGCGGGAATGATCCAGCTGGGGGCATAATCTTCGATTTCTATTACAGTTTTATCTGGATTCCTGACGCATGAGGCGCCTGCGGTGTATGCGGTGCATACGGCGCCCGACAGCCGGGCGGCGTGTCTCGCGTCGCGTTCGCGCCGGCTTCCCGTGCGGCCCGGCCTGCGGCCCGCTTTGTCTTCCCGCGCAAACGCCGACATAATGTGCCGATTCCGTGCACGATCCGCCGGCCATTCCCACCAATGCGTACGCATGAGACTGACCACTAAAGGCCTGTTGCTGATCGCGATTCCCGCCGTTCTCGAACTGGCGCTGCTCTCCGGACTCGTGAAGGCGCAGGCCGATACGGCGCGAGCCGAGCGCTGGGCAATGCACAGCGAGGAAGTGCTGCGCCAGAGCACCGCGATTCTCGACCCGGTGCTGTCGGAATCGGTCGCGCTGCGCGGCGCCGTGCTTGCCAACGACGTCCGCTTCACGACGCCGGTCGCGGTATGGGTCGACGTGGACCGGCGCATCGATCAACTGGCCGAGCTGGTCGCCGACAATCCGGCGCAGGTCGAGCGCGTGGTCGAGGTGCGCCAGGCGGTGCAGGCGTATCGCCAATGGTCGGACCGGATCGAGGACCTGATGCACGCGGGGCGCCGGGCCGACATTCTCGCGCGCTTCCACGATCTCGCCCAGGCCGACGTGCTCGACCATTTTCGTCTGCAGGTGACCGCGTTCCAGGCCGAGGAGCGGCGCCTCGACATGCTGCGCTCGAATGCCGCCGACGCCGCGCGCGACCGTCAGCAATCGCTGATCGTCGCGGCCGCGTTCGGCTCGCTGCTGTTCGTCGCGATGGCCGTGTGGCTGTTCACGCGCGGCGTGCGCGGCCGGCTCGCGCAGCTTTCCGACAACGCCGGGCGCCTCGCCAGCAACGAGCCGCTTGCGCCGATCGGCGCAGGCCGCGACGAGATCGCGCGGCTCGACCTGACCTTGCACGAGACGAGCCGCCGTCTGCTCGAAGCCGAGCGCATCGAGGCGCGCTTTCATGCGGACCTCGAGCGCCGCGCGGCCGAACTCGCGCGCATCAACGAGACGCTGCGGCAGCAGACCCAGGAAAACGAGATGTTCATCTACAGCGTGTCGCACGATCTGCGCGCGCCGCT
Organism: Paraburkholderia sp. Cy-641; assembly: GCF_011752945.1. Classification (NCBI taxonomy): domain Bacteria; kingdom Pseudomonadati; phylum Pseudomonadota; class Betaproteobacteria; order Burkholderiales; family Burkholderiaceae; genus Paraburkholderia; species Paraburkholderia sp. Cy-641. The sequence continues at coordinate 4,615 of NZ_VWWM01000045.1, read as the reverse complement.
CGTGAACCTGCAGGGCTTTTCGAAGGAACTGATCCGCGCCTGCGACGAACTGCGCGCGGCGGTGCGCGAATCGACGCTCACGGCCGGCGCGCGGCAACGCATCGAGCGCGTGATCGACGAGGACGTCGGCGAGGCGCTGCATTATCTGCAGACGGCCGTGCTGCGCTCGTCGCACATCATCGACGCGCTGCTGCGGCTCTCGCGCGTCGGCCGCGTCGAATACCGGCGCCAGAAGGTCGACGTGCGCGACATCGTGCAGCGCGTCGTCGATGCGATGCAGGGCTCGATCCGCGCGCGGCGCGCGCGCGTGACGCTCGGCGAATTGCCGGCGGTGTGGGGCGATCCGACCGCGCTCGAACAGATCTTCGCGAACCTCGTCGGCAATGCGGTCAACTATCTGGCGCCGGCGCGCGAAGGCCGCATCGAAATCGGCACGACGCCGGCGCCGCCCGGCGTGCAGTCGCTGCGCATCTTCTACGTGCGCGACAACGGCCTCGGGATTCCGGCGGTCGCGCTGCCGCGTCTGTTCAACGCGTTCCAGCGTCTGCACGGCAACGCGACGGCCGGCGAGGGCATCGGCCTCGCGCTCGTGCGGCGCATGGTCGAGCGGCACGGCGGCCGCGTGTGGGCGGAGTCGAAGGAAGGAACCGGGACGACGTTTTATCTGTCGCTGCCCGAAGCGGGGGCCGGGGCAGCCGGTGCGCGGGTGCTTGCCGATGCGGCCGGGATTCTCGCGAGCCGCGATTCGCCGGGCAGTCTCGCGCAGAGGGAGACGCGCGAGTGGGCGAAGGCCGGCGACGGTGGCGGCGATGCGAGGCTGTCCGCGCCTGCGTCCGCGATCGATGTGCAGCGGGGGATCGGGACCCGGTAGGGCGCGAGAGCGGCGTGAGGGAGAGGCGGGAGAGCGGCAGGAGAAGAGCGTCAGGAACGCGGCGCGAGGCTGCCGGCGGCCCTGCGGCCCGCGCGGTGCTCGTCCGATCGCCCACCCAGTGCCCGTTCAGCAGCCCGCGAAGATGCGCCGCGGTTTGAGCAGCCTCGTGCCGCGTATCGACCAGTAACAGCCGCAGGCGAGTAGTACCGCGCCACCCGCGAGCGCCTCGATCGGCGCGGGCCGCAGGCCGGCGAAGCCATCGACGCTGAAAAAGCCTTGCGCGACGATCAGGCTCGCTGCCCACAGCGAGCACGCGGCCTGTAGCAGCAGGCGCGTGCCCTTTATTTGCCGCGAGCGGGTGTTGCGCGACCAGGCGCCGGGCCGGCGCGCGCAGAAAAAAGCGATTGCTATCAGGATGACGGCAAGCAGGACGATCCAGTCGGTCAGTTTCATCGAAGCGGCACTCCCCAGGGCAGCCGCGACTATGGGGGAGCTTTGCTTCGAGAACTATCGGACAAATCTTAAATGAGGGGGCCGCTTGATCTGGCGGCGAGCGCGGCGTTGCGTCCGCGCTTGCCGCATGTGCTGGCGCGCAGGCGCGCCAGCGGTCGAACGCGATACCTCAATGCTCGATACGCGTGCCGAGCAGCACGAGGAATTGACGCAGCCACTCGGGATGCGCGGGCCATGCGGGCGCGGTGACGAAGTTGGCATCGGTGATCGCCGCGTCGACGGGAATGTCGGCGTATTCGCCGCCCGCCAGCTTCACTTCGGGCGCGCAGGCCGGGTAGGCGGAAATGCGCTTGCCGCGGATCACGTCGGCGGCCGCGAGCAGCTGCGCGGCGTGGCAGATCGCGGCGATCGGCTTGCCCGCCTCGGCGAATTGCCGCACGACGTCGATCACCTTCGGATTGAGCCGCAGATACTCGGGCGCGCGGCCGCCGGCGATCGCGAGCGCGTCGTACTGGTGCGGATCGGTGTCGTCGAACGAGGCGTTCAGCGTGAACTGGTGGCCCGGCTTCTCGGTATAGGTCTGGTCGCCTTCGAAATCGTGGATCGCGGTTTTCACGCGATCGCCCGCCTTCTTGTTCGGGCAGACCGCGTCGACGATATGGCCGACTGCCTGCAGCGCCTGAAACGGCACCATCGTTTCGTAATCCTCGGCGAAATCGCCGGTCAGGAACAGGATCTTCTTTGCCGCCATCGTATGCCTCCGGTTGATCAACGGAATACCGCGCCGGGTTCACTCGCGTGTATCGGCGCGAGGAGATGCTGACAGATGCTGCTCAATGCTCCGGCAGTCTACTCCATCATCGTTGACAGAACCGCGACGATCCTCGGGCCGTGCGCCAGGTGTTGCGCATGGCGCGTAAAAACGGAGCGCGCGGGGCAAGGCGGTATCATGGGCGCGTCTTCGCAAGCACGGGCCGCCTCGCGGCGGTTCATGGCACCTATGATTTCCTCTCTTTCTTCTTCGCGGTTTTCTTCGCTGTTGCGCCGCGCGGCGTTCGTGGTCCTGATCTTCGGTGGCCTGGCCGCGTGCCAGAAGAACGACGCGTCGGCCGGCCAGGTGACGAGCAAGCTCGACGACGCGGCTCAGGCCGCCGGCCAGAAGCTCGATCAGGCGGCGAGCTATGTCGGTCAGCAGGTCGATGCGAGCAAGGCCGCCGCGCAGCAGACGCTCGATGCCGCATCCGCGCCGTCGCTCAGGATCGACCCCGCATCGCTGGCGTCGAGCGCGCAGGCCAATCTGCAGAACGCGGCGAGCGCGGCCAACGCGCAGTTGGGCAAGGCCGCGTCGCTAACGGGGCAGGGACTCGAGGCGGCGGGGCGCAAGCTGCAGGCGTGGTCGGCGCAGAACGCGGCGGCGTCCGCTGCGTCGGCGGCATCGGGCGAGTCGTCCGACGCGCAGAAGCAGATGGATAAATGAGCCGCGTGCGGGTCGCCCGCATCGGCTCGCCTCGTTTGACGAAGGCGATAAGTGTAATTATCATGGTTACACATTGTCGCCGCGAGGCAGGTTCGCTGTGAACACGAGTAGCCGGTTTGCGTTTGCTGTGCACGTGCTTGCGCTGTTGTCGTTGCAGGGGGGCGTGCCGCTGTCCTCGGACATGATCGCGGGCAGCGTCAATACGAATCCCGCGCTGATTCGCCGGCTTCTGAGCATGCTCGCGGAAGCGGGGCTCACCACCTCGCAGCTGGGCGCGGGCGGCGGCGCCTTGCTCGCGCGGGCACCCGGGCAGATCACGCTGCTCGACGTGTATCGCGCGGTCGAAGAGGCGCCGCTGTTCTCGCTGCATCGCGAGGCGCCGAACCCGGCGTGCATGGTGGGGCGCAATATTCAGGGCGTGCTGCACGGTATCGTCGACGAAGCGCAGCAGGCCATGGAGAGCGCGCTTGCCGGCCGCACGCTCGCCGACGCGACCGCCGACGTCGTGCGCACGGAAAAGCAGCGGGCGCGCAAGCGGCGCGCGGGGGGATGACGTTGCGGCATGGCCGGCGAAGCCATGCCATGACGGCGGTAAAAGCAGCATCGCAGCACGCGTGTAGGGGTGTTGCGGCACACGTGACGCACGCACGCCTGAAAAGACGAACGAAGTCGAATGAGGTAGAACGGGGTGAGCACCCCGCTTTTTTTCACTCAATATGTAACTATAGTAGTTACATATAACGCATCAGGAGTCAACAACATGAGCAAGCAACTAAAGATCGCATTGTTCGGCGCGACCGGCATGATCGGTTCGCGGATCGCCGTGGAAGCCACGCGGCGCGGGCATCAGGTGACGGCGCTCGCGCGCGATCCGGCACGCGTGCCGGCTGGCGTCGCGAATCTGCACGCGGCGAAGGCCGATCTGCTCGACGCCGCGAGCGTCGGCGCGGCGGTGCGCGATCACGACGTCGTCGCGAGCGCGTATGCGCCGCCGCAAGGCGATCTCGCGGTGTTGTCGAAGGCGGCCCATGCGCTCGTCGAAGGCGTGCGCGCGGCGGGGATCAAGCGCCTCGTGGTGGTGGGCGGCGCGGGTTCGCTCGAAGTCGCGCCGGGCAAGCAACTGGTCGACACCGACGGTTTTCCGGACGCCTACAAGGGCATCGCGCTCGCGCATCGCGACGCATTCGACTACTACCGCGGCGTGAGCGATCTCGACTGGACGTGCTTCGCCCCAGCCGCGCTGATCGCGCCGGGCGAGCGCACGGGCAAGTTCCGCACGGGCGCGAAAACGCTGATCGCCGACACCGAAGGCAATAGCCGCATTTCCGCCGAAGACTACGCCATCGCGTTCGTCGACGAACTGGAGCAGGGCCGTTTCATCCGCCAACTCGCGACGGCCGCTTACTGAGGCCCTGGGTGGCCGCCCGTGCAAGCGCCCTAACATTCAGTTACGCATGCGCGGGCGCGCGGGCCGGAACTGCGGCTACACTGGCGTCTGCCGTTTTCTTGCGGATTGCCATGCAGTCATGTCCCTTGCGGCGTGAGTTCGAGGCTGCGCCGTGTAGCGGCGGGCCGCCGACAACACACGCCGTCATTCCTTTTTCCACCGACCCGATTGCCGGCGAGCCGCCGGGCCGCCCGCTTGCACGAGCGCGAGCGGCGGCATCGCTCGGCGCATGGATGGCCGCGCTGTTTTGCGCCGCGCTAATCCTGTGCCTCGGCGTGATGCCGCTCAAGGCCGAAGCGGCGGGCCCGGCTGCCGTTGCCGCCGCTGCCGGCGGCGGCACGCCGGTGATTCCGGCCTTGCAGAGCCT
>NZ_VWWM01000044.1:0-74680 GCF_011752945.1 Paraburkholderia sp. Cy-641 | reverse complement strand
CAAGTGATCCCATCGCGCGATCGAGATCGCGCTGGCTCATGATCGGGCCCAGCGCCTTCAGCGCTTCAGAGTGGTGTGCGAGCGCGGGCGTCAAAGCAAGCCAGGCCGCGCAGTGCACGCGGATGAGCCAGTCGAGGGCCATCCATGAGCGTTTGAGCGACAGCTTGCCGCCGCGATTGGTGCCGATGAGGCGGGGGATATACGGCTTGAGCTGGTTGCGCTCTTCGTCGGATCGCAAACCATCATTCCAGGATATGCCGAAGGAGCGCAGCACCGGATCGACGCACTTCGGCGCGGCGCTAAACGGCTCGCCGGCGAACATGCTGACGACTTCGAGGAAGCAGTGGCCCTCGTCGGGGTTGTTGTGGCCGCCGTGGTTCAGCCAGATGTTTGCAAGGTCTTCGAGGGTGAGGGTCTGGGGCGTATCGATTTGTGACATGGTCAAGACTCCGTATCACCAGCGGCCCGACGCTTGTTGTCGATGAGCGGTTCGCTCACCGGCTGCTCGCGTTGCTTTCGCAGTCCGGCAAGGACGGCGAGACAGGTACGCATGGCGGGGTTGGTAAGCGCGTTGGTAGCGGAGCCGGGGAAATGGCGGAGACGGTGCTCCCGCACGATGTCTGCATCCGTGACGGGAATCCGGCTGGCCATACCAGGCTCGTCGTTACGCGGACGCGGGATGGCCGAAGGGCCGGAACTTCAGAAAACGGCGTAGCGCGGCGCCTCGCCGGGGCGATGGCGGTCGAGCAGTTGGCTCGCAGTAGCCGCAGGCGCAGGGCGTGTACTGACCGCGAGCACTGCGGCCATACTGCATGCCGCACGTCGCGCAGCGCACGAAAGACTCGAATGCCGGGTCGCCATGCTGTACGGTGACGACATAGTCGAACTCGGACCGCACGGACTGGGGCACTTCGAGCTCGACATCGACCACGACGGCGTGAGTGTCGATGCCGCGCAGAAAGCCGACATCCACGTCAGCAGGTGATGCGGCGCGAAGTGGGATGTAGTCGCACGAACCCTTGTTCAGGCGCACGTAGTGAGCGATGGCCGCGCCGATCAGGAATGCCGTGTGCGAACCGTTCGAGGGCTCGACAAGCCGCTGGATGAGGATTTTTTCCATGGCGACCCCTCAAACCATCGGGCGAACGTGGCCCGTCTGAACGGACGAATCCCGATGCGACTCGGTCGGCGCATCGGGATTCGGCGAAAAGACCTGGATGCCGACGACGATGGCCGCGACGATCAGGCCGACGCGCCAGTACGGGGATTGCTCAAAGTTGCTTTGAGGAATTTGCTGCTTGACGACGGGCTGCTGCTCTTGTCTGAGCCATGCCCGCCTACATTCGGCATGTAAATCGATCAGTTGCATGATGGCTCCCAGTGAAGATGCGAGCCAATTATCCGCACTCGGATTTATTTTTGTCAATCCGTTCTCGGATATTTTTCGATAAAACTGCAGAATTCTGGCGGATCGCGACAGCGAAGATGTGCCAATCCTACCGCCGGCGGATTAGCTGTCGGACTTCGGTTGGCAGAAAAAGGAAGGCGGATAGGTGGGCGGCGATGACGATGACAGCATCTAACCATGCTGCATTGTTCACATATGACGCACTGGCTAGGGCAACTGGCAGGAGAAGTTCCAGTCGGCTGCGACCGGAAGTTGATCGGTGGCCGTCGCGGTGCGTGGCGTGTTTTCGGAGTCGTTGCGCAATTGCCTCTAGCCCATCGGCCAATGCATCGGCAAATTCAGGTTCGACATCGGCAATGACCATGTCAACGCTACCGTCCGATCTTAGGGAGGCGAGCGCTGCAGCGATTGGTGCTGCAACCGGATCATCAAGGTGATCTAGCAGGAACTTGCGTACAGACGTGCGCCGCCCCGAATCTCCTGGCTCGATATTGTTTTTTTCAGTGTCGGTCGCAGCAATAAGTCTTAGGTGGGGGTGTTTGTGATTAGCCTCGTGACCCGCGTTTCCGCTGTGGTTTGTGTTGTATGTTTTCATTCGCTCTCAGTGCATTTTTTGTTAATGTGCTTTCTGAGGCGCCATGCGCATTGCGCTTGTTCCCGGCTTGAGGGGCAAGCGTTTCCTTGCTTCGCATGGTGGACGAAGCCTTGGATGCCGAGTCTCCATCTCGGTTAGCGATCGTAAATTTGATGAATGCTGCGATTCGCTCCTTTTCGGCGGCACCGAGAGTTGCATAGCCGCTGCGATCGTAGTCGATCTCCACCTTGTCTTTCGCTCCATCCTCCTCAATCAACTCGTAAAGCGACACCCCAAATGCCTTTGCGACTTCCAGCGCGGTAATCAAGAGGCAGTTTGTTTCGCCCTCCAGCAGTCGATTTATAGAACTTTGTGAAACGTTTGCGGCGCGAGCGAGATCAGCTTGTCGTTGCAACTCGGGTTGGGCCTTCTGAAGTCGCCGGACGTTGTCGGCCACGACTTTTCTGAGTGGTTGGGTAGTCATGCCACGAATGTTGCCGAAAACGGATTTCCGTGTGCGGATAGGGGCGGGCGCCGTCAATCTTGAAGAAAAATCCGAGAACGGATAATATCCGGCTGAATTCATCGAGGACCCCAGTAATGAGTCAGCCCAAAGAGCCGATGCTCGCCGCTGTTGTGCGGCGATTGAGGGAAAGCAAAGGGAAGTGGCGTGAAATCTCGCGAGAGAGTGGCGTTCCGTATGCGACGCTCACTCACCTCGCGCAAGGTCACAGCGCTGATCCACGCATATCCACCCTTCAGCCACTTCACGACTACTTCGAAGCTCAACCGGCCGCCGTCGAGCCCGGCAGCAGTGTTGCTCACTGACCGAGGGCTACAAAAGAAACCGTGGGTGTAAGAGCCCTCATTTGTTCGTAGCACGGCGGTAGCGGGTAGTGGGAGCACAGTCCGAATCGTAGAGCCATCGATCGGGCGCGCACAGATTGAAACGTCAGCGAAGTCAACAGGGGGAGTCAATGACGCGCAGATACAGCAACACGGAATGGCTCGACGTGCTGTACACGTCAGTCCGGAATACGCCGGGCGGCGTAGCGGGGGCAGCCACATTTCTCACGAACCGTCGTGGCCGCAGCATCGCGAGCGAGGCACTTCGACAGCGACTGAACGGGCAGGGCGAGAGCCGGCCTGCGATGGATGTTTTCGAGTTGCTGCTCGAATGGATGCAGGAGCAGCGTCAACCGCATGCCCTCGACGCATTGCATGCGCTCAATGAGCGCTTTGGCCTGTTCGCAACCGCGGTTGAATCGGAAAGCGAGATCGGCTCGGTGCATGCGGTTGCGATGCGCGCACTGGAACACGCGCAGTATGCCGGTGCCGTGGCGGACAAGGTCCGCGAAGCTCTGGACGACGACAAGATAACCGTTGCCGAAGCGGACGTCATTGCGGACGCAGCGCGGTCGGCGCAACGCCAGCTCGACCAGCTCGTGCGTGCCGCGCACCGCGCTGCGAGGCAGCCGGATCAATGAGCCATTTCGAGCATGGCATGACGTGCTGTAACCGGCACCGCGTGCATATCGGTCTGGAATGCGCCGTCAACCAGCAACTGGCCTGCGCGGCCACCGCGCTGAAGTGGCAGGCCGAGTACAGTCCGGCGGCGCTTCCGAAGTTCATGCGCAGCGTTCTCGCTGCGTTTCCTGATCACCTGTCTTACCTGCGCGTCGCGGCTCGCGAGGCTGAGGCGCTGGATGAGTTCATCCGGCAAGGCGCGCTGGTATGCGCGTCGCTTCCGACGAAGACCGACAGGCAGGCCTGGCGGGCCGCATTCCTCGGCGCTTACGACTCGTGCGCCTACGAAACCCATCTCACCTCAGGCCTCTGCGCCACGCACGTCGAGGCATTCGATAAGGCGATGTCGGCGGAATGGCACCGTCTGCGCGGTCGCATACCAGGGAGCACCAAGTGACATTGAACGGCGCCAGCACATCGCTGCGACACGGCTATTCCATGAAGACGCGCGCGGCACTCGGCGGCGGTAGTTACGCCGCTGGTCGAGCGCGCTGGCGAGGCATGGCCCACCACGCAGCCCAGGAATGCTTCGAGTCGCTATGCGCGGATGGTCGTGCGCGAGTTCTCGGTCATCTGCGCCCATCCCGGACCACAAAGTGACTTTGACAGGTCTGCGCCCGATCGACCCGACATTCTCTCCGCTTCCCGTGGCATGCGTGCGTTGCGCGTTAGGGGGGGCGTTCATCCATAAAAAGGCAGTAATCCATGGCAACGCTTGATCAAATCATCAATCAGCTGGTAGCTGCGGGCCATCCGAAATTGCCGGACGGACATCCTGTTGCGAGCGGCAAGCCGCATCGCTACGGGCCGAATAAGAAGTACTGGTACTCGCTGCATGAAGTGGTCAAGGCTGGCGAGGTGATTGGGTATACCGGCGCGTACGGATACTGGTCCGGCAACGACAATGGCGCGCAGGCTTTTTCCTGGGAGGGCGAAGCGCTTTCGCCGGAAGATGTCGCTGCCACGAAGGCGCGGCAGGATGCCGTTGCTCGTGACGAGGAGCGCAAGCGGCAGCAGGCAGCGAAACTCGCTGCGAATCGGGCGCGCGAGCAGTGGCACGCCGCGCGCGACGAGGGGGAATCGGCCTATCTCACGCGCAAGCAGATTACTGCTGAAGCTGTGCGCTTTGCCGTCGACGGCGATCTGTACGTACCAATGTTCAACTATGCCGATGGATACCGGCTCGTTGGTCTGCAGAAGATCACGCCGACAGGCGCGAAGCGCTTCAATAAGGGCATGGAAAAGAAGGGCGCCTCGTTCCTGCTCGGTGACATCGGAGCCGACGACAAGGTTGCCATGCTCGCCGAAGGGTATGCCACTGGCAGATCAATCCGGATGGCGACCGACGAAGCTATCCCGCTTCTGGTCTGTTTCGACGCCGGCGGCATTCTCCAGGCAGCACGATATCTACGCGGCACGAATCCGGACCTGCATCTGTTGATCTGCGCGGATGATGACTGGAAGATCGAGCAGCGCCTGTTCGACTTCCTGAAGACTGATTTCGGCTATACCGGGGAGTTCAGACTGGGCGAGCCCGCGGTGCGGATCGAGACCCGGCACACGTGGTACATGGTGAGAGCTGAGTACCGTCGCGACAATAACAATGTCCCGTACATCGATCTCTTCTACGGCAATGACGTGCTGCCGGAGCGTTCACGCCGTTTCGAGAATACCGGCCTGAAGCACGCATATGAAGCGGCCCGGGCGGTCGGCAACGCCAGTGTCGCATTCCCGCGATTCACGGATCGCGGCGATCGCAAGCTGACCGATTTCAACGATCTGCACTGTATCGAAGGCATTGATCCGGTGCGACAGCAAATCCAGCGAGCACTGCTCTCTGCGTTGATGCCGGCCGACGAAGATATGCCGTCCGATGTACTCATTCAGGCCGGCATTGCAACCAGCGTGCGCCAAGGCGATTCTGTTGCCGCGCCTGCCAGCCGCGGCGCAACGTCCGCTGGCGCTGCGGCGCAGGAGTGGGACGGGCGGGAAGCAGAAAACGGCGCCCACACGTGGGAGCAGGACCTCGCCCGCACCGAGAAAGGCAATCTCCTGCCTACGCTAGGCAACGTGCATCTCATTCTCTCGAATCACAAATCGTGGCATGGGGTGATCGCGCAGGATGATTTTGCGGGCCGCGTGGTCAAGCGAAAGAAGCCACCGTTCCCTCAGGGCGAACTCGGCGAGTGGTCCGATATGGACGATATCCGCTGCGTCCTGTGGTTGTCGCAGAAGTACGGCATCTCGGTGCGGCAGGACATCGTAATGAACGCGGTGCTGCTCGTCGCCGATGCTGTCCACTTTCACGATGTCCGCGAATACCTCGAAAATCTCGTATGGGACCACGAGCGGCGTGTGGAGACATGGCCGACGCGTTACATGAAGGTGGCCGACAGTGAGTACGTCCGGCTCGCCGGCATGAAGTGGCTCATAGCAGCGGTAGCGCGCGTCATGCGGCCCGGCTGCAAGGCCGACAACGTGCTGATCCTGGAGGGCAAGCAGGGCTGGTATAAATCCACCGCACTGGAAGTGATTGCCGGCAAGCACTGGTACACCAACTCGCCGATCCGCATCGGCGACAAGGACACCTACGCCGTCATGGCCGGCAAGTGGATCATCGAGCTGGCGGAACTCGACTCCCTCAACAAAAGCGATTCATCCGCAGCGAAGAGCTTCTTTGCGACCGAGACAGATCGTTTCCGCAACTTCTATGGCAAGCGTGCCACGGACGTGCACCGGCAGGGCGTGTTCGCCGGCTCGGTCAACTTCGATACCTACCTGAAGGATGAGTCCGGTAACCGGCGTTACTGGCCGCTGCGTGTTGGCGGTCCCATCCATATCGATGATCTTCGCCGGGACCGCGACCAGTTGTGGGCAGAAGCCGTTCATCTATACCGGCAGGGCGTTGTGTGGCACGTGACCGAGTCGGAAAAGCAGCTATTCGAGAATGAGCAGGCCGAACGCTATGAAGGCGACGTGTACGAAGACCGGATCGCGCGGCATCTTGACCTGTCCGGCCGCGTCACCATGGAAGAAATCCTCGGTGACGTCTTGAAGCTCGATACGTCGAAATGGACATTGCCCGAACAGCGTCGCGTCGGCAAGGCGCTTAAATCCCTCGGCTGGGTGCGCAAGCGGGAAACGACCGGCAAGCGCGGCTGGTACTACGTCCGGGAAGACGACGTTCCGGTAGCGCCGCCGGCATCAGCAGCAGACGGGACGGACGATGATGCGCCGCTCTGATTGCACGACCATATGGCGCGCCACGCATCAGGTTGCGGCGCGCGTACGCGCCAGCGTTGGCGCGCCATGCACGGGACTCAACGCTGTCCCGTGTCCCAGCGTCCCAAGCGCGTCTCCTGTGTGGGTGCGCGTACCCGCGACGTGCGCGACGTGCAGGGGTGCATGCATGTCGCGGGCGCGCGCACCCACACAAGCCTTTTCTTTGGGACATAAGGACATTGGGACAATAAGGGGGAAGCAATGATCGACCTGAAAGAGCAAGCCGGGATCGCGATGAATGCGCGTGGTCAGCTATCGGACTCGATTGCCGATCCCCAAGTAACTTTGGGAGCCCTCGCGTTCGCCAATGATCTCGGGCGCTTGCTGTGGCGAATGAAGTACGGGCAGGACGTGCGCCGCTCGGGCCTTAATCGCGCGACGCTGCTTCTTGCGAAGCGGGTGCGGGAGCCGGATAAATTCAATCGATCGAAATTTACGGGAGTGACCCGGGCGGCTGAGCGGGCCGCGGCCGTCAAGGGAAAGAAAGTCGAGCGGATGACATCCGACATCATCGAGCGATTCGCGCGGCAAGTGATCGTCGAGTGGATTGTGGACCTCTGCGTTGCCTGCGATGGGCGTGGTGTAAGCGGTCGCGGGAAACACGTGACGCTTCGGCGCATTGTGTGCCCGACATGCGGCGGCGACGGACGGGTGTGTTGCGACGAGTACAGTATTCCGTTCGCCGCCCGATTCGATGGCCGCGGCCCGATGCTGTTTCGCGAGTTCGAGCGCTGCCCGCAATGCCATGGTCGCGGTAGTGTTGATGCCGAAGTCGCATCGAAGAGTGCTGGCCGGCAGATTTGTGGTGAGTGTCACGGAACCGGGCGACGGCCTGAAGATCATGCGAGTCGCGCGCGAGCGCTCGGCGTTCCGTTGAACCAGTATCACGCGAACTGGAAGTCATATTTTCACGCGGTGCATGCGCTGCTCGATGCGCTCGACGGTGCTGCGAACGACACGGTGCAGCGACGCATGCGACGATGAAGTTCTTGCAATTCACGAAAAACCCCGTCTATACTCCGCGCCATGCATCCTTTACCGCGTCACTGGATGCCGTGAGCCCCGCACACTCGTGGAGCAACCTTGTCCCGGCTGTCGTACAGAATCGCGCGAGCGGCGCGACCAATAATATGCCAACAGCCTGCCGGGAATTGATCGGCGGGAGTTCGTCCGTACGAAACATGAATATCTGAAGCCCTGAGCGCGAAAGCCTCGGGGCTTTTTGCATTGGGCGTACGCGCTGTCGACTCCTCGGTCCGGCGTCGACAGTTAATTCAAATTCAACCAGACGATTACCGATTCGCGGTGATCGTCGTTCTTTGGAGTGTCGCGATGAGTAAGTCGAAAGAGTTTGAACTGAATGAAATCGTGCAACTGGCGATGTCGAGCGAAGCCGGAACCGTGATCGGCAAAGCGCACTACGTCACGGGGGAAAACAGCTATCTGGTTCGCTATCAGGCTGCTGATGGTCGGCAGGTCGAGCAATGGTGGGGCGAAAGCGCCTTGATTGCCGGCTAGGCACTGCGCTATGCCCAAGAAAGCTCCTACGCCATGCCGTCATGCCGGTTGTGCAGTAGTGCTCGACAAGCCTGGCTATTGCGATGAGCACAAGCGCGACGCGATCGGCTGGCGTCCTGATCGTGAGCGCGGCAATCGTCACGCGCGCGGGTTCGGTTCGGGTTGGGAGCGCAAGCGGCTGCTGATTCTGAAGCGTGACTGCGGGTTGTGTCAGCCGTGCCTCAATGCGGGGCGCGTCGAGCGAGCGACACAGGTCGACCACATTGTGTCGCGTGGCGAGGGCGGCACGAGCGACGAGGACAACCTGCAGTCGATCTGCGATGACTGTCACAAGAAGAAGACGGCGCAGGAGAGCGCCCGCGCGCGCAGGCGCACCTCAGACAGCCTGCTCTGATCGAGGTCTCGCGTTGCCGAATCCGGTGCCGCGTCGCTGTAGCGGCGCGTCTGCGTGGTCGTAGACGCATCAGCGCCGTCGAGGTGCCGGGGTGGGGGTGGCCAAAAGGCTGCACCGATCTGCCCGAGACCGCTCGTTCAATGCTGTTTTTGCGCGAGGCACTTTTTGAAGGTGGGGGGGGGTAAAAAATCACCCCTATGAGCGCCTCGCAGTCTCTTTTCCCGTTTTTGTCCAGGAGCCCTTATGGAGCCCTCTACGCCGGCTATAAGCGTGCAGGACGGACACGCTGACGCCGACAGGCGCGTCGATGGCATCGAGTCGGAAGTGCCGATGCCGCTCAAACCGCTGTCGTTGGCAGAGGAGCGCGTATGGAACTATGTCGCTGTCGCACTCAAGGATTACGGATTGATCCATCGCACTGACGCGATGCTGATGCACCTGATCGTGTCGACGTTCGTGCAATGGGTCGACGCTGAAACCGCGCTCGAAAAGCACGTGGCCGAAAACAATGGCTCTTTCATGTCGAAGACGCCGAACGGCTACGAACAGCCTCACCAGTGCTATTACATGGCACGCAATCTCAAAACCGAACTGCTGCGCATGCTGCCAGAAGCGTGCCTGACGATTCCGTCGTTCGCCAAAGTCAAACAGTCGATGCGTGAGCCGCAGCAGGGCGATATGTTCGATCCGCTCGTCGCATTCGTGTCGAACAAACCGCAGGCTCCGCCGGCGCCGAAACTTGTGCACTCCAGATGAAAAATGCCGATCTTGACTGGGACGCGTATGGCCGTGACGTGCTCGCAGGAAAGATCGTGGTGTGCAAGTGGGTGCGCAAGGCGGTCGAGCGTCATTACCGCGATCTCGAAACTGCAGCAGAGCACGGCCTGGTCTTTAGCGAAGCGCATGCCCGGCATGTCCTGGCATTCTTCGATTTCCTCAAGCACAGTAAGGACAAGTGGGCCGGCGCGCGTTTTGAGCTGTCGCTGTGGCAGGCGTTCTGGCTTGCTGTTCTCTTCGGCTGGTTACGTGCTGACGGCACGAGGCGATTCCGCAAGGCCTATTTGGAGATTGCGCGCAAGAACGGCAAGTCGACGCTACTGTCGGGCGTCGGCCTGTATCTGCTGATAGGTGACGGCATCGCTGGCGCGGAAGTGTACACGGCCGCAACGAAGCTGGATCAGGCGAAGATCGTCCACGAGGAAGCAAAGCGCATGGTCATGCAGTCGGCCGAGCTGCGCAAGCATCTGCAGATCGTCAAGAACGACATCATGCTGCCCGGCACAGCAAACACGTACAAGCCGCTCGGTGCTGACGCACTGACGCAGGACGGTCTCAATCCACACGGTGCGATTCTCGATGAGCTGCATGCGCATCCGTCGCGCGCGCTGTGGGACGTGATTGAGTCTGCGACCGGTTCGCGGTCGCAGCCACTCATGCTGGCGATTACGACGGCGGGCTTCAATGTCGAGAATTCGATCTGTATCGAGCAGCGTAACTACGTGCGGCGCATCCTTGAGGAAGCAATCGACGACGACGCGTATTTCGGCGCGATTTACACACTCGATGGTTACGACGGCGGCGAAGACGATGAGAAGGATGACTGGACTGATGCGGCGAACTGGATAAAAGCCAATCCGAACCTCGGCCTGTCGGTATTCCCGGACAATCTCGCAGAGTCAGTGCGTGTTGCGCAAAACGAACCGTCTGCGCAGGCGAATGTGCTGACCAAGCGCTTCAATATATGGGTGAAAGCGGCGCATCTGTGGATGGCCATGGACCGATGGAAGGCGTGCGGCCGGAAATACACACTCGATGATCTGCGAGACATCGCGGCGGTGTACGGTGGCCTTGATCTGGCGAGCACGTCGGACCTGTGCTCGCTCGGCCTGCAGTTCGTACTGGAAGATGGCACGCGTGCTTTATGGGGCAAGCACTATCTGCCTGAAGACGTGGCGCTCGATTCGGAGAATCCGAACCATCGCCTGTACCTGGTCTGGAAGGGGCAGGGCTGGCTCACACTGACACCCGGCAACGTGACCGACTACGCATTCATCAAGAGCGATGCGATCAGGTTGCTTGAGCGCTTCCCGATTGCGGAAATCGCATTCGACCGCTGGAACAGTTCCCAGCTCGTTACCGACCTGATGAACGAAGGCGCAAACATGGTCGCATTCGGCCAGGGTTTTGCCAGCATGAGCCCGGCAATGAAGGAATTCGAGCGGCTTATCAAGGGGCGGCAGCTCATGCACCCGAACGATCCCGTGATGACGTGGGCAATGAGCAATCTCGTCGCCACCAAAGACCCTGCCGGGAATATCAAACCGGACAAGCAGAAGAGCGCCAACAAGATCGATCCCGCCGTCGCGCAGATTATGGCCGCTGGCCGCGCGGCGCTGGCGACGATCGAGCCGGTTATCACAACTCCTTTCGTGGGACTCTAATGTTCGAATCCCTAAAGCAACTTTGGGGCGGCAGTTCGCCTCCTGCATTTGATCGTGTAGAGCCGGTGGTCACGCCGGGTGTACGCAACGATCAGCGCACGACGGTCGTGTCATCGGATGCGGATGGCATGCGCGAGCTGTTCCATGTTGATCCGTCGTTTGCCGGCACGGCCGTGACGCCGCAGAGCGCGATGCGCGTATCCGCGGCCTATGCCTGCGTACGCCTGATTGCGGGTGCGAAAGCATCCATGCCGGTGCAGATGTTCCAGAAGGCAGATGGTACGAATAGCCGGGTCGATGACCATGCGTATCTGTCGCTGCTCAATGATGAGCCATCGCCGTGTTGTTCGGCTGCGGTTTTCTGGGAGTTCGTCGAGGCGAGTCGACAACTCTATGGCGACGGCTTTGCGTATATCGCCCGCAACCGCAACGGCGTGCCGCAGGAACTGATTCCCCTGCATCCGTTGCGTGTGGCAAGCGAGAAACTGACCACGGGCCGGATCGTTTATTACGTGCTGTTCGACGACGGTACGTATCGCGGTGTCGATCAGGACGACATGCTGCAGTTCTGCAATTTCGGATGGGATGGATTGCGCAGCATGAGCACGATCCGCTGGGGCGCGCGGCAGAGCATCGGAACGGCCATTGCGGCCGAGAACCACGCAGGCAAATTCTTCCAGAACGGCGTGATGCCGAGCGTCGTGCTTGAGTACCAGGGCACGATGAAGCAGGAAGTGGTCGAGCAGTTGCGCAACGAATTCGAGATGCGCTACGCCGGCGCCGGCAACGCGCATCGTCCGATGATCCTCACGGGCGGTACTGCGGCGAAGGGTTTGCAGATGAGCGCGTCGGATGCGCAGTTGCTGGAGACCCGTAATTTTCAGGTGATTGATATCGCCCGTGCATTCGGTGTGCCGCCGTTCCTGATCGGCGAGAGCGAAAAGCAGTCCGCGTGGGGCGCTGGTATGGCGACGATGACGCAGGCCTTCATCACCTTCACCATGCAGCCGCATCTGGTTCGCGACGAACAGGAGATGCGGCGCAAGCTGTTCCGCATCGGACGTTACTCGGTCAAGTTCGACCGTCGTGCCTATCTTGCTGCGGACATGGAGAAGCTTGCCGCGTACTACCGTCAGGCGATTGGTGGATCGCAGGGGCCAGGCTGGCTGTCAGTCGACGAGGTCCGCGGGTACGAAAACATGGCGCCCAAGCCCGGTGGCGACCAGCTTTATTCACCTACACCGTTGCAAGGAGCTTCGAGTGAAACGCAATCCGCTACTTAACCTGATCCGCGCGAACATGGATCGCCCACGATCGTTCAAGGTCTCGGCGACCGATGAGCAGACGACGTCGATTTACCTATACGACGCGATTGACCCGTGGTGGGGAATTTCTGCTGAGGCGTTTGCGAGACAGTTGAATGCCATCGAGACGCCGAACATTAATCTTCGAATTAACAGTCCGGGCGGCGACGTGTTCGAGGCACGAGCAATCGTGACCGCCATCAGGCAGCATTCGGCCAATATCGATTCATACGTCGACGGTATCGCTGCATCTGCGGCCAGCTATGTCGCGCTGGCGGGGAAGAAAGTGGAGATAGCGGATGGCGCATTCTTCATGATCCATAAGGGCTGGACGATCGAAATGGGCAATGCCGATGAGCTGCGCAAAACGGCCAGTCTGCTCGACAAGATCGACGATTCGATTGCCAACGACTACGCGGCTCGCACCGGCAAGTCGAAAGATGAACTGCTCGCGCTAATGGCGGAAGAGACCTGGTATTCGTCGGCTGAGGCAAAAGAGTTTGGCTTCGCGGACCGCATTGGCGGCTCGGCCGATGCCCAGAATTCTGGCCAATGGAATCTGTCTGCGTATGCCAGGGTGCCGAAAGCGCTGACTGACAAACCCGAAACATCGTCAGCGCGCGATCGCGCTGCATTGGAGCGTCGTATGGCGATGCTCGAACGAATCGCACCGTAAGCGCTCTCGCTGAGGCGATCAGGGGCTGCACATTCCGTGCAGCCCTTTTTGTTTATATCAACCATCCATACAGGGAACCATATGATCTCGATTCAGGCATTGCGGGAGCAGCGCAACGCGATTGCAAAGGATATGCGCAATCTGCTCGATAACAATCCGGACGCCAAGTGGAAGGAAAACGACTGCCAGGCGAAGTGGGACGAACTGGATGCGAAGCTCGTCGATATCGATGCACAGATCACGCGTGAGCAACGCATGCTCGACGCGAACGCCGAAGACCGCTTCAATGCGCTGGCCGGCCAGGGGCGTGACCGCGGTGATCGTGGCGCTGACCGTACTGCCGCTCAGGACATGTACGCGCGCTGGCTGCGCGGCGGCAACGAGGCGTTGTCGGCGGCGGAGTGGACTGCGATCCGTAACACGATGAGCACCGATACGCCGGCGCAAGGTGGCTATACGGTGCAGACCGATATCGCGAAGACGGTCATCGAAGCACTGAAAGCGTTCGGTGGCATGCGGTCGGTGTCGGAAGTGTTCACGACCGCGCAAGGCAATCCCATCGAATTTCCGACGAGCGACGGTACGGGCGAAATGGGTGAAATCGTCGGGCAGAATACTGCTGCGAACGCGCAGGACCCGTCGTTCGGCGCGGTGCCGCTGCCGGTCTACAAGTACGGCTCGAAAATCGTCGCGGTGCCGATCGAGCTCTTGCAGGACTCGGAAGTCGACATCGAGACCTTCATTCGCAATCGTCTTGGCGTCCGTCTGGGCCGCATCACGAACAACCATTTCACGGCCGGTGACGGTACGAACAAGCCCAAGGGGCTGTTCCCTTCGCTGTCGGTTGGCGTGGCTGCGGCGGCGGGCGGTGTGAGCACGGTGACGTACGACAATCTCGTTGACCTGCAGGAATCGATCGACGATGCCTACGCCGGCACGAACTGCAAGTGGATGTTCCATCAGTCGACGCGAAAGGTAATCCGCAAGCTGAAGGACACGGCGGGTCGCCCGATCTGGATGCCGAACTATGACGACGGCATCACGAAGGGTGTGCCCGATCAGCTGCTCGGTGCGGATATCCAGATCAATAACGATGCGCCCGTTCTCGGCGCGAACAATACACCAATCGCATTTGGCGACTTCTCCTACTACAAGATTCGCGACGTGATGGGTCTGACCATGTTCCGCTTCGCTGATTCGGTGTACGCGTCGAAGGGACAGGTCGGCTTCCTTGCATGGATGCGCTCGGGTGGTGTGTGGACCGACGTCGGCGGCGCCGCCAAGACCTTCCAGAACGCGGCGGCCTGATTCCGGCGATGTGCGTGCAGTGTGCAGCACGGTCTGCACACTGAATTCTCCTTCCGTATGCTCATGAGGGCCGTATGGCTAACAAAAATGTACTCGTTCGTGTCCTGCAGGCAGTTCGTATTCATGCGACCGATTATTCCTGCAATGACGTTGTTTCGATGCCTGCCCGACTGGCAGCTGCGCATGAGAAGTCTGGAAGCGTTGACCCGGACCCGGATGCTGTTGCGTATGCGCGCACGGCACTTGGTCGCGCGCCGATCGAGCATATCGTGCCGGAAGGCGCGGCTCTTCTCTCTGCAGATTCGCAATCGCCGGCAACCGATGGTGATGCGGCGGTATCGACGCAAGGTGCAACGAACGGACAGGCAGACACTCAAACCGACAGCGGAGCGGCGGCAGGCGCAGCTGGCGAGTCCGCGAAGGCGCAACAATGACATTCGGCCTCTCCCGTGTCGCGGGGGATGAGGTCAATGAGCCTGTCAGCCTCGCCGACGCGAAGCTCCACCTTCGCGTTGACGTGGATGACGACGACGATCTGATCGGCTCGATGATCACGTCTGCCCGTACGTCATGCGAGGCGAGAATGCAGCGAAGCATTTTGCCGCAGTCGTGGACGCTGACCCAAAGTAGCTTTGGGCATTCGTGGTTCGAGAACCACGACGTGCCGCACCGCTATGGCCTGGTGTTCAGCCCCGACTGGTATCGCATGCATTCTTGTCGTCACACTGACTCCATCGTCCTGCCGCATCCGCCGATCCGCTCGGTCGATTCTGTGCAGTACCTCAATCCGGATCATCAGCGCGTGCCGCTTGACCCGACCGCATACCGGCTGGCTGTAATCGGCGAGATGCTGGCGTTGCTCAGGCCCGTAGGCGCGGCGTGGCCGCGAACGGCTCACGAGCCTGACGCGGTCATTGTCACGTATTCGGCTGGCTGGGTTGAGCCGGCTCAAATACCGGCGCCGATCATCAGCTGGATCAAGCTGCGCATCGGCGCTCTGTACGAGAACCGCGAAGAGTACTCCGCTGGCCAGCCGGTCCCCGAGCTGGGGTTTGCTGATCGGCTTCTCGATCCCTACAGCATTCCGGTGGTGTGACATGCGGGCAGGAAAACTGAACAGGCGCGTCTCCCTTCAGAAACGAGGGGCGGCCCGGGATACTGCCGGGCAGCCCCTCGTCGACGGATGGACGGAAATCGCGCGGCTGTGGGCCAATATCCGTTACCTCAATGGGCGTGAGTACGCTACATCGGACACGAAGGTGAGTGGCGCCACCGCGAGTATCCGTGTCCGCTATCGAGCAGACCTTGATGCGACTCTGCGTATTGTTTATCGGGACGCCGTTTTCAACATCCTCGCCGTGCTGCCCGATGAGCAGGATCGCGATCACGTCGATCTGGCGTGCAATACGGGTGTGAACGACGGGTGACCGCACATTGGCTGTGACCGTTCGGGGACTGATATGGCAGCAAATACCAAAGGTTTTTCCGAGTTTGCCGCGATGCTTCGCGGCTTGCCGGCGCAGTTGGGTGAGGGGCCACTACGTTCGGCGGCAGTGGCAGGCGGCACGATCCTGCGCGACGAGGCGGCCGCGCGGGCTCCCGAGGGTGAAACGGGCAACCTTAAGCGCGCACTGTATCTGAAATTTATCGAAGAAAAATCGAGCGATACGCGCAAGGTCTATTACGTCAGCATTCGTCAGGGCCAGAAGCCGAAAAAAGGCGAGGACGGTCCCAACAACGCGGCCTATTACGGTCACATGGTGGAGTTTGGGCACTGGTATGTGCCGCCGAAACCCAAGGGTGTCCGATGGAAGACGCATCGCGCGCAGCATATCGGCAAAAAATGGGTGTCTGCAAAGCCATTTTTGCGGCCGTCGTTTGAGGCGCGGCGACTGGATGTGATCGAGGCCATGCGCGAACGCCTGAAAGAAAGGTTGCTGGAGATATTCGCGAGGTGATGACTTGCTCGAAGAAGCTGTGTTTTCCGCACTATCTGTGCTGGCCGATGGTCGTGTATATCCCGACGAAGCGCCCGAGAGCACGCAACGACCATTCATTACGTTTCAGGTAGTAGGTGGACGGCCCAACGTTGTAATGGCTGGTCCTGCCGCAGCGCGTAACGCTCGTGTGCAGTTCAATGTGTGGGCGGAGACGCGTCTGGGAGCTACGGCTCTGATGGAGCAACTGCGTGTGATCGTATGTGACCGGTCGGCAGCTGGTGCGTTGCGGGGCACACCACTTGGCGAGCCGGTATCGCTGCACGAAGACGATACAAACTGGTACGGCTCCCGAATGGATTTTTCTCTCTGGTATTCGTTGCGCGTGCCTGACTGACATATCGGGATTGGATTTAGGTGTTTTGTGTGCCTGCGTTTTCGCAGGCATTTTTTTTGGAGAGTGCATATGGCTGATCAAGCAACCGTAGCGGAGTACACGCCCGTCGAGGGCATGGACCTGCAGATTTCCACCACGACGTCCACGGACCTCGACAGCACGACGCTGGACTGGGCCGACCTCGGTGTCACGATCAAGCAGCCGCAGTATCAGGGCGCGGCATCGAGCAAGATCGACGTCACGACCATCAAGTCGCGCGCGAAGGAATACGCGCTTGGCCTCAGTGACCCGGGCACGTTCAATATGTCCGGTAACTGGAAGTCGACGGACGCGGCTCAACAGGTATTGCTGGCGGCACACGAAGACAAGCAGCCGCGTGTGATCAAGGCGACGTTTCCCGACCAATCGGTTTTCGTGTTCTCCGGCCTCATCGACCAGTTCAGCTGGTCGGCCAACGTGGACAACGTGGTGACCGGCACTTTCAACGTGCAGGTCACGGGTAAGACGAAGCTTGTCCAACCGCCGGCGCCGGGAGGTGACCAGGGATGAACGCACTCGATCTGAGAACCGCGCTGCTGGCTCCCACTGCGGGATTCCGGCGTGACGACACCGTAACGATTGCCGGCAATGCGGTGGTCGTGCTCGAACCGTCTGCAGGTGACTGGCGCTTCGCTGCGGACAAGGCGCGGGAGTGGCTGGGCCTGCCCGAAGACGCAGACCAGGCGGCGATTAACGAGGCAGCGAAGGGCGATGCCGGCAAGGGGCTCGATGCGGCGCTCGTAGTCCGGGTGCTCTGCGACCCATCCGGCTCTCGCGTTTTCGAGGACTCGGACGCCGAAACCATCCGTGTGCAGTGGGGGCCGGAGTTCGCGCGCGCAGTCAGCCGATCACTGCGGCTGGCAACGCTTGATTCGGCAATGCCCGTCACGGATGCAAAAAACGTCTCGCCCGAGACACAGGCCGCCAGTTCCTGATCACGCTGGCACTGCGTTTCGGGCGAACGCCCGATGAGCTCGAACGCACGCTAACTGCGCGCGAGTTCATCGAGCTACAGGCATTCGATCAGGGCTCGCCACTTTCCGAGTGGCGCACCGATTTCAACGCGGCATCGATCGTGAGCGCGATCTACCGTGCTGCCGGCGCGAAGGGCGTCAAGGTCGCCGACTGCATGCCGCCGTGGCAATTGCCGCAGGCCGGGAAATCAAGGCGGCAAGCGGCGTCCGGTATGGCTGCGTTCAAGAATTATCTCCTGTCGAAACTGGGTAAAGCATGAGTGACGAAGTCGGCAAGGCAGTACTGAGCGTCGAAGCGGATATCGATCAGCTCGACGTCAATTTGCGGCAAGGCGCCGCAGCGGTCGAGCAGTTCGAGCGCACGGCGAAGACGTCCGCCAGCAATGCGTCCGACTCCATCTCGACGATTGGCACGGCTGCGGGCGATACCGCCGACCGGGTGAGCGTAGCCGGCCAGCGCTTGCTCGCATCGCTTGAACGACAGGCGATTCAGGCGACAGAGGGCAAAACGGCATGGCTGGAACTGCGTGCCGCGCAGCTCGGCGTGAGCGATGCGGCCGCGCCGATGATCGCGCAACTGCGCGCGGCGGAGGTTGCAGCCGCCGCTAATGCAGCGTCGTTCGGCAATGCTGCGATGACGTCATCGCGACTCGCGGAAACCGAAGATCAGGCAGGCGAACGTATTCGCCTGATGGTCTCACGCTCGCTGGAACAGGTCGACGCGATGAATGCGATGGCCGACTCGGCGGACCGCGCGGCCGCAAGTGTGGCACGCGTGGGTGGTTCGTCGGCGCCGTCACGTACGGCATCGGAGCTCGTGCCGGCGGAGTCGGCCGCCGGGAGCGCCACGGCTGGTGGCGCAGCAGCGGCCAGCGTTGCCGCACTTCTGACGCAGCTCGATCCAGTCGCGAAGAAGCTTGATGCGCTCGACACAATCGAGGAGCAGCTCCGGTCTTCGTTCAAGGCGGGAATCGTTGATGCGGGCACGTACGCCGCGGCGCTGGGGAAAATCGGTTCTCAGCGTGATGCCATTGCGAAGGTGGCCGAGAGCGCCGAAAAAGGCGCTGGCATGATGGGCAACCTCGGTCTGGGAACGAAAGCCGCAACATCCGAGCTGATAGTGCTGGGCCGAGAAGCAGCAAACGGCAACTTCAGCCGGCTCGGCACGTCCCTGTCGATTCTGGCCCAGGACATGGGGCTGCTGAAGTACCTCTTCACGCCGGCCGCCGCCGCGATCCTGACTGTCGGCGCGGCGGTGGGTGTTGCGGCCGTCGCATTCGCTGACTACGAAAACAAGGTCACCGCGGCGAACACAGCGATTATCGCGTCGGGAAACTATGCCGGTGTGACAGCCGGGGCGCTGTTGCAGATGGCCGACCGGCTCGGCGCATCGACGGGCCGCACCGGCGATGCGGCAACGATCCTCACGAAGCTCGTGTCGTCGAGCCACGTTTCGCAGTCGGCGCTCGCGGACCTCGGGCAGGCCGCCCTCGATATGTCGATCGTAACCGGCGAGGGCGCGGATAAGACCGCTGACTATTTTTCGAAGATTGGCGACGGCGCCGGCAAGCTCGCATCGGACGTTATCGACAGGTATGGCCTGATCAGCGAGGCGACGTACGAGCGTATCGCCGACCTGGAAAAGCAGGGCGACGAAGAGCGTGCGCAGGACGTCCTCGCCGAGGCGTTGAAGGACGCCGCCCAGAAGCGCCTCGCGGACCTGAAAGGCAGCGTCAACGAAATCCAGAGCGCGTGGGACGCGGCGCGGATCGCGGCGCATTCGGCATGGCAGGGCTTTTCTGAGGGTGTATCGGGTGCAACCGGCACGCTGACGCCGGAGCAGGAGTTGCAGTCCCGTGTCGACTGGCGCAACGGGAATCTCTCTTCGACGAATTTCGGTCTTTCGTTGCATGACGCATTCTCGGGAGATAGCAACGAATCACGCATTGCGCAGTTGCAGCAGCAGGTCGAGCTTGCGAAGGAGCATGCCGCGCAGCAAAAGCTGGATGCGGATGCAGCGAAGGAAGGCAAAGTTGCTTTCGATGCCCTGACCAAGGCGGTCACTGCAGCAGAAACGCCAGCGCAAAAGCTGCACGATGCACAGCAGAAGATCATTCAGGACTGGGACGCGCTCTCGCGTACCAACCCGAACAGCGATTTTCTGAAGTCGCACACGTTGCAGGGTCTTCTCGATGCGACAGCGGCTGCGCAAAAGCATGGTGGCGGCAACGGCCAGAACGTCATCAATCAGCAATTGCGCGACCTCGACGATCAATACAAGGCGCGCGAAGATGCATTGAAGACGTCGCTCGACCACACAAAGAGCCTGCGCGAACAGGGTCTGATCTCCCTGCAGGCGGACCTGCAGCAGGAGCATGATCTGCGTGCTGCGGCACTTTCCGACCAACTGGCGATCACCCAGAAGGCTGAGGAAGTCGCCGCCGGCAAAAAGCAACTTTCCGCACTGCAGAAGTACCAGGATCAGGAAAAGAAAATCCGCCAGGCGATGGTCGACAACGACCAGAAAACAGCGGACGACATCGCGGCGGCGTATTCGAAACAGCAGGCCGCGGTGCAGGCGTACACGCAGGCGTTGCAGGTGCAGTTGCAGGTCCAGCAGAACGCCGTCGATATCAACGTGCAGTCGGTCTCGCGGGGCTCGGATCAATCCGATCTGGCTCGGCAGGTCAACCAGATACAGCAGCAATACGCGGATAAGGCGCGGCAGCTCGCTCAGCAACTGGGTAAGCCGAACGGCATTAGTCAGGAGCAGTACGACGAGCAACTGGCGGCGCTGCAGAAATGGCAGTCGTCGGCTGTTGGTATCGTGACGAACGGCCACGAGGCGATGCTTGCCGCTGAGGGCAACTGGGCCAATGGCGCGAATCGCGCGCTCGAAGATTACGAGGCGAAGGCAGGCGATGTCGCGAGTTCGACGGCGCAGGCATTTACCGACGCTTTCTCCGGCATGGAAGATGCGCTCGTGCAGTTCGTGTCGACTGGCAAGCTGAATTTCAGCAACCTTGCGACGGGTATCGTCGCCGACATCGCGCGTATTGAGATCAGGGCGGCGGAATCGAAGATTCTCGGCTCCGGTGGGCTCGGTTCTTTTATTGCCCAGTTTCTGGGCTCGGCTGGAAGCTCGACGTCGTCCCTGATGGGCGTCAACAGCGGGTTTGAAGGTGGTCTTTCGTCGGGCCTGAGTAGCGTTTCCTCGGTTAGTCCGTACGTATTCCATCTGGCCGGCGGTGGCCCCGTGTATGGGCCTGGCACGCCAACGTCTGACTCCATTCCCGCGTGGCTGTCGAACGAAGAGGGTGTCCTGAATGCGCGCGGCATGCGGGCTCTGGGTGGGGCGTCCGCGCTCAATCAGCTGAATGCCGGACAACCTATCGCGAGCTGGAAGCATTTTGCGGATGGGGGAGCCGTGAGCGGACCGGACGATACGGCGCTTGGGGGCGCCGGCGACGTCACGGTGAACATCATCGGTGGCCAGCAACCGGATGAAGTCAAGAAAAGTCGGACTGCATCAGGCGGTACGCAGGTTGACCTGATCTATCGCCAGTTGCGTGGGCAACTCATGCGGGACGCTGCCGAAGGTGGGCCGCTATCCCGCGTGTATGAGCGCACGTGGAGTCTCAATCGAATGTCGGGGAAATAATGGCCGATCTTCCTGTATGGCCGGCTACGCTGCCGGCCGCGACCGCCAACAGTTATGGCATCACGCCGGGTACGCCCTACGCCGCTACCGATATGGATAGCGGTCGCAGTCGGCAGCGTCGCCGCTTTACGCGTGTCCCGTCGACGGTCGACGTCGTCTGGGCGATGTCTCGAGATCAGTACGCCGTGTTCGAGGCGTTTCTGGAGTACGACATCGGTCTCGGAACGGACTGGTTTCAGATCGAGCTACTGAACGGTGTCGGCGTTTCGACGGTGGTCGCGCAATTCCACGGCGACCCGCCGTTCAAGCACTCAATACTCGATGGTTCGCCCGGCTGGCATCAGGTGACCGCGACTCTGAAAACGCGTCGTCTGCCTGTCATGACGGCTGACGAATATGGGGTCGCCAAGGTGTACCCGGCGAGCGAGATTGCGAGCCTGTCCGATCTGCTTCATCAGCTAGTGCACGTCGATTTGCCCGGTCCCATGAGGTGGTTCTGATGGCAACGCTCAGTGAAGCACTCGCCGAAGTCTATGCGAGCAATCCGAAAGATGACTTTGCGCTCAACACGCTGGAAATCCGGCATCCGACATTTGTCGATGACGACGGCAATCCGGCGCCTATTCGTGTGGTTGCCGATCATGTGCCGTTGACGGCCACGCTCGAAGCCGATGCGCCGCTCAATCCTGGCGCACCGGTTGAATTTTCCGCGATGGCGTTCGGCTTCAAGCTGCCGACCACGGAAGAGGGGCAGGCCCCGCAGCTCGATGTGACGCTCGATGGTGTCAGCCGGGATGTTGTCGCGCACTTGGAGAACGCGGTCGCGCAAACGGCGCAGATCGAGGTGACCTACCGGCGATTCCTTGCGGCGAATCCGGCTGCAGGGCCGCAGGACGGCGAGCCGCTAACGCTCTACGCCTCGAAGGCCAATGCGACGCTCACGCAGGCAAAGATGAGCGCGACGCTGACGGATATCCACAACAAGGCGTACCCGTCCCGGACATATACCGCGACCGAATTTCCGGGGCTCAACCGATGACGGCTGACGAAGCGAATAGCTATATCGACCTGCCATGGGTCAGCGGTGGTCGTGGCCCGGCCAGCTTCGATTGCTGGGGGCTGCTTCTCTGGGTGCAGCGCCTGCATTTTGGCATTCAGTTGCCTGAGCGCGCGGGCTCGCCCGACGAAATGCGCGCGCTCTATCGCGGCGAACTGCAGAGCGGCCGCTGGCGCATTGCGCCTCGACCGCTTCACGGATGCGGTGCACTGCTGCGTGCCGGCGATCAACCGCACGTCGGCGTGTATCTCTGCCATGACGGCGGCGGTGTGCTGCACGCGACCGAAGGCGTGGGCGTCATTTTTACGCCCCGACAATATCTGAGATCAATGGGGTATCCACGTGTTACTTGGTACGAATTCCTACAGTGCAACGATAGTCCACGCGCGTAATCCCTTTTGCCATGCGCTCGATCGTCGGGTCGTGCAGATCGAGCGGCCGATGACTGTGCTGGAATGGTTCGATGCGGAGCGTATCGACAGCCAGCGCATGGTGGTAAATGTCGACGGTGACTACTGGTTGCGCGCGCAGTGGGATACGTCAATTCCGCACGGCGCGGTCGTAGTAATGATGCCGGTGGCCGGGAATGGCGGCGGATCAAATCCGCTGCAGGCAGTCCTTCTGATCGCGGTAGCAATTGCTTCGATTTATACCGGTGGTGCGGCCGCTGCGGCATATGGCGGCGCTGCTACTGCAGCGGGTGCGGCAGCCGGTGCAGCTGCAAGTCTCGCGGTTACAGTGGCTGGTTCGATGCTGGTGAACGCCATTGTGCCGGCCGCGAAGGTCGATCCATCCGTCACGGGCACGTCAGCAAGCCCGACGTATGGTTTGCAGGGCGGCGGCAATACTGCACGGCTGCTTGATGCGATGCCGGTCGTGTATGGCCGCATGAAAGTCACGCCCGACCTTGCCTCGCAACCTTATAGTGAATATGCGGGCAATGATCAGTATCTGTATGAATTGTTCTGCATCACGCAGGGCGAAATCGAGATCGAGTCGATCCTCATCGGCGATACCTCGATCGCGAACTTCAGCGAAATCGAGTATGAAATCGTCGGACCCAATCAGCCCGTTACGCTGTTTCCGGACAATGTCGTAACGAGCACCGAGGTCGCGGGCGTCGAGCTGCAGGCGCCGAACGATAGTGGTGACTGGGTCGGCCCATATACGGCCAATCTGGCCGGCACAACCGCGAATTTCATCGGTCTGGACCTGACGCTGCCTTCCGGGCTGTTCTATGCCAACGACGATGGCTCGCTCGGCTCCATCGCGTTGACGTTCGAAGCGCAGGCTCGCCCGATAGACGATAGCGGCAATGCGGTCGGTGACTGGATCGAACTCGATCTGCGTGAATTGCGCATGGCGACCGCACAACCACAGCAGATGAGCTACCGGTATTCAGTGCCGTCTGCTCGTTATGAGGTGCGCATGCGCCGCACTACGGACCTGAATTCGGATACCCGTGCGCAGAATCGCGTGCAATGGGTGGCGATGCGGGCGTATCTGCCGAGCGAGCGCTATTACGGTGATTGCACCCTGCTCGCAATGCGGGCGCGCGCAACGAACAACCTGAACAATTCGACCGCGCATGACGTCAACGTGATCGGCACTCGCAAGCTGCCAGTATGGAACGGCGTGTCATGGAGCGACCCGCAGCCTACCCAATCAATCGCCTGGGCTTTTGCAGACGCGTGCCGGAACACGACGTACGGTGCCGGACTTGCCGACAGGCGCATCGATCTGGAAACGCTGCTCGAACTCGACGCGGTCTGGTCGGCCCGCGGCGACGGGTTCAATGGCGTATTTGATTCCAAAGGTACTTTCTGGGATGCGCTCACGACGATAGCCGCAGTCGGTCGCGCCATTCCGATGTATCTGGCGAGCGTGGTAAGCCTCGTGCGCGACGAGATCAAGACCGTGCGCACGGCTGTATTTACGCCGGACAACATCCTGCCGGGCTCGTTGTCGATCGATTACGCGTTTTATGCGGCCGACACGCCCGACCACGTCGTCGTGCAGTACATGGACGAGGATACGTGGTCGTGGCAGGACGTCGCATGCATTCCGACCGGCTCGTCGGCGCTGACGCCGAGCACGCTCAAGATAGTCGGTGTCACGAAGCGGTTGCAGGCATGGCAGATCGGAATCTATCGAGCATACGCGAATCGGGACCAGCGAAAACAGGTGTCGATTTCCACCGAGCTTGAGGGCTTCATTCCCCGCTACGGCGATCTCGTGGGCGTGTCACACGATCTGCCGCAGTGGGGGATATCCGGCACGGTCGACGGCGAGATCGACGGTGTAGTGATGGTCGATCAGCAGCTCGAATGGACGGCCGGAGCGCAGCACTACGTCTATTTTGTGTTGCCGAATGGCTCGCCTACAACTGCGATACGTGTGACACAACCTGCGGCCGACGACGGTATGATCATGCAACTTGTCGATCCTTTGCCGGACGATTTCTATTTCAGCGATGGCTTTTCGTCGGAAGCAACGCGCTTCGCGTTTGGGCCATCGATCGATCGTGCGATGCAGGATGTCCGATTGATCTCGGTGACGCCGAGCGATACGAACCAGGTTGATCTGGTTTTCGTCAACGCAGCCGATAGCCCGCACCTCGCGGAAACGCAGCAGTCGCCGCCGGGGCCTGTTTCGCCGTCGACGTTGCCCGGCATCATCCACGCACCGGTCATTGCCGAGGTAACGGCGGATTCGAAGATCACGCCCGGATATGTGTCGGTTACGGCGTCCCCGGCTGCAGGCGCGGTCACCTACGAATTTCAGGGAAGTCTCGACGGCGGCAGTACATGGGTGACGCTCGGCACGTCATCGAGCAACGTGCTGACGGTGCAAACCGCGTTGGGAGCGTGGGAGTTTCGGGTGCGTGCTTTTGGTGCGAGTGGTCTGGCTGGCCCGTTTGCAATATGGACGGGCACGATAGACGAGTTCAAGTATCCGCCGGCGCCCCCCGTGCTCACGTTGCGCGAGCCGTTCTCCGGAAACGATCTGTCGATCGAAATCCAGCGCCTGCAGGACGTCGATTACTTCAATGTCGACGTGGTGGTCGGCGGCGTCATCAAGTACGAGGCAACGATCACCGCGCAAAACTTCACGTGGTCTCTCGATCAGGCGAAGCAGTATGGAGCCGTCGCTTCCTCGTTCGACATCAGGGTGACCGCAGGGAACATTGCGGGGCTCGGCAACCCGGCTTCGATCACCGTCGCGAGCGTGGCGCCCCCGGCGCCAACCGTAGCGGTGTTCGGCACGGAGGCTGGCGACACAGTTACTTTGAATATGAGCGTCGCGGATTACCCGAATCTCGCCGGTTACCGCGTGATCGGTCCGGATGGGAGTGTTGCCTACGACGGCTCCTACTACAGTTGCTCCGTGCCGCAGGACGGCCAAACCTACACGGCATATGCCTATAACGCATGGGGCGGCACGTCTCCGGGCACGCCAGTTGTAGCGACGCCGCCGGGCAGTGGTGGAGGTGCTGGTGACGGCGGTGGCCCGGCATAACCAGCAAACAGAAGAGACGACGGCTGCGTAATCGCGGCTTTTTTTATTTCTATCGGGAATCCAGGCATGACACTTACCACCGTACAGAAGATTGACCGAATCTCGGTCGATGCCGATCTGTTACATGACGCAATTCACGGGCCTGCGACAGGCGATGGCAGCATGGTCCAGACGGACAATGGCGAGGTTCCGACGTATGCGAAAGTGGCGAACGACTTCGCGACGGACGGGGCGGCTGCTATTGCTGCATATGTGGCTGATGGTAACGAGTCGATGGCCACGATGGAGGCGGCGGCCACGGCGGTGCGGGCAAGCATTGGATATGCGGTGCCCGTCCCCTATGCGGCTGGTATTCCGATGACAGCGGCAACGCAAACCGTCTCATACGCCGGCCTGACTTATGCGCCGAATCAGGGCGATCTTCCCTTCGTGACCAGTGGTGTATTCGAAGCCGCGAAGTTCAGGCTGATTCAGGGTGTGGCTGTTGCCGATCTCGCGGCTCCCGGGGGGGGTGCATTAGTGGGATGGAAGCAGAACGGCGCCGGAGCCATCGCCATGACGATGCAGGACAAGGAGCGCCAGAATGTTGATGTCGCAGACTTTGGTGCAGTTTCTGGCCAGGACTGCTCAGCCGCTGTGCAAGCCGCGATCAACTATCTCGAAACACTGGGCGGCTATGACGTAAGCGACTCGGGGGGCGTGATCGAATTTGGACCCGGCATCTTTTATGTAAGCAACATCGTCATGACGAAGGCGGGAATCCGTTGGAGAGGGAAAGGCAACGTAGCGACATTGATTGCGAATAGCAGTCCAACAGACCCGATGATTTCGATCTATCAGGGCGATCCGAACGCCGGAACCGTGGTCTGGGGCAACCAGTTCGAAAGCCTTCAATTTCGCAATACGGTGACGCGCTCAGATGGTGCTCCCTTTCTTATTCAGGCCACGCACTCGCTGCGCATGAGCTTTGTGAATGTCGACTTCGTCTCGTCAGCGATAACGAACGGCGCACGTGGCGCACTCAAGTGCGACTTTGTTAAAACCGATACGTTTGAGTCTCGATTTAGTCACTGTTCATGGTGGGGCGTCCTCGGGTGTGCGATAGAAATCCCGGATGGACAGCAGTCGGACACGAATATTTTTGATCATTGCACCTGGTTTTACTGCTCTCTCGCGGGTGCATTTTTCCTCGGCAATGTTTCTGGCAGCAACAATCTCCAGTTCGTGTCCGGGAAGGTGCTCGGCGCGCAAGGTGGAGGCTATGTTTCGTCGGGTAACGATCAGTACGCGAACACGACCGCGGCGGCGTCGTCGAATGGAAACACCATAACGGTAGCCAATGCGACCAACTTCGCGCCGAATCGATGCGTGGTCGTAGGGCAGAACAGCGCGTCCGCCAGCTACGCGTTTGTTAAGTCGGTGGCTGGTACGACGATTACGCTCGACCGGCCGATCGCAGTTAATGCCGGCGATACAATCGTCCACGGGACTCTTGGCTTTGTCATGGGTCACACTCATTCGACGAAATGGCAAGGGGTGCAATTCGAAGCGCTTGATGTAGGCGTCTATTCCGTAGGCGGTACCATGCACACAATTGAGTCCAGTAGCTTCAATTCGTGCGCTCGGGGTGTGTTGCTAAACAATCAGTTTCGCTATTTGAGGCTGGCGCATTGTTTTCCTACGACAATCGGAACGCCAAAGAATGGAGTCGGTTGGCAGCTTGTCACTGTATTGAGCGTAACTGACTCCGGAAATCTCATCGTGATCGAAGATTGTGACGCGGCGGGTTCCGGCTATATCGGTGCGAGCGTGCAAACGCTCGTTGTCAACAACAGCGGAATCAACTTCGGCATGCTGTTTCGCGATCGCGCCGCACGGGTTCAGCACGTGGGCAACGCAGCCGCAGTTACGTTTAACGATACTGCATTCCTTAATTTCAATCGATCCAGTACTGCGGCCCTCACGCGCATAACGTGGCAAACGGCCAGCGTCACGCAGTGGTTTCTAGACAATACCGGCACGAATGGCGATCTACGCCTGACCATGAATGGAAAGGCAGCCTCCATATCTTTTAGCGGTGCAAATGGCATCCCGCAGATCGGCGACGGCGTCTGGAACAGCCTCCCTATGCGGCTGGGGGGGTACTACCTATGGATCGACTCATCCGGGCGGCTGCGGATTAAAAACGGCTCACCGAGCAGTGACACAGACGGCGCGGTTGTTGGCGCTCAATCCTGAGTGAGGAAACTATGGCTCTAAAAAAGACGATTATCTATAAGACGATCAATTTGCCGGATGCATACCTTCGTGTCGTGTGTCCCCAGTTTGATCTCACGAAGAAGACCATGTCGTTTGGGGTGTGGGCGTTCGCTTCGCAGGACGCGGCCGGCGATTGGAATAATTCCCTGGACGGTGCAGCGACCACATATGCGGATGTACCGTACGACATGGCAGGTGCAAACGCGTATGAACAGGCTTATACCCATCTGAAGTCGTTGCCCGACTTTGCAGGGGCCGTCGACGTATTGGAGGTAGGACAGCCGTCTTGAATGCTGTCGATGGATAAACGGGAATCGCGTCTGATCGACATGACGCGTGAGAATTTTCAGAAAGCCGCCTTATGGTGGCTTTTTTATTTGGGGGAAACGGATGCAGGAGCACGAAAAAACCTTTCTGGAGCTACTGGTCATGGGCGCACTGATTGGAATCGCAAAGTTACTTGTCAGCAGCGAAACGCCGACGTTTCGGCTGATACTGGGTCGCGCGGTACTCGGCTCGGCTACTTCGACGGTGGCCGGTGTCGCGCTCGTGCAGATACCGAACCTCGATCCACTCTCGCTGATGGGGATCGGCAGTGCGCTTGGCATCGTTGGCTCTCAATACATCGAACTGCTTTTTCGCAAGCGCGCGAAGGCGATTATCGGAAAGGGTGACGCATGAGCACATATGACGCTGTCCGGCTGAAGGCAGAACTGACGCGCGATGAGGATCGGCGGTCGCGCATTTACACCGATACGGTCGGCAAGGTGAGCGGGGGAATCGGCCGGAATCTCACGGACAACGGCTTCAGGGATAACGAGATCGATCTGATGTATCAGAACGACATTGCCGAAAGCGAAGCATTTCTCGACAGGAGTCTCACATGGTGGCGCGGCCTGGACGATGTGCGTCAGCGCGTCATGATGAATATGGCGTTCAACATGAGTTCGCGGCTACTCGGCTTCCCGAAATTTCTTGCTGCGGCGAGGCAGGGCAACTGGTCGGCCGCATCGGATGAAATGCTCGATAGCGTCTGGGCAAAGCAGGTCGGCGAGCGCGCACAACGACTCGCGCAGATGATGCTCACCGGCGTGTCGAGCGGCAGCCCGGGCGCTTGAATCCATATTCGCAGTTCAACCGGGCCGCCATGAGCGGCCTTTTTTATTGGAGGATCGTTGAATGACCGTCAGGCAGAAAATTGTCGTGGGTGCGATCGGGGCTGCAATCGTTTTGCTCCTGATGCTGTTGTGGGCTTTTTTTGCGTGGTTTGGCAAAACCCCGATCGACCCGTTGATCAACCAGATCGGCGCACTGATTACGATCGTCGTTGGGCTCATTGCCGCTTTCTTCGGCCATCAATCGGCCGTGTCGCGGCCGCCAGCGCTGGACGCTCTCCCGGTTCCCGGCGAGGCCGCGTCAACACTGACGGCTCCGCTGCCCGTCTCGCTGGTTGCAGGCGCTTCTCCCAGTGAAGCGCCTGCACCGCCAGCAGCACCGGCCGCAGCCGCGCCGACGTTGCAGTGACACGCCTCCTGTCGGCCTTCCTGGTTGCCTCGCTGGCTGGCTGCACGCTCATCGAACACGTGCAGGTTCTGCCAATCCTCAACCCCAACACAGATGACGTGTCGTGCTGCGTCGCGTACGCGGAGATTCTGCCGTCGACGCGGCTTTCACTATCTGTCTCGAAGTCCAATGCCGGCGTGAAGGTCAAGGCCGGTGCGAAGTGGAAGTTCTAGCCTCGTAGTCCATCGCCGCGTTCGCGGCACTCAACCTCAAAGGTACTTTATGAAAAAGCTCATGCTGCTCGCGGCAGGTATTGTCCTGTGCGCAATTTCTTTCGCTGGCTGCACGCCGGCTCAGCAGGCCGACGTGGCATTCCTTGCCGCGACTGCAAAAGCGAAGGTGACGAAGGCGTGCGGCGTCGTGCAACCGGCGCTGCTCGATCTCACGGCGATGATCCCGGCCGACCCCAATCTCGCATTGCTCACGAAGGACAATGGCAAGCTATGCGACGCGGTGGCGACGCTCGATCCGACGAACGTGCAAAGCCTGGTGGACACGATCATTCCGCAGGCGCTCGCTGCTGTATCACTCCTGCCTCTCGATGGTGCGACCCAGGCCGCAATCCGCGTGGCATTGGGCGCCGCACAGCTCGCCCTGTCGAACTGGCTGACCGCGCATGGGTCCTCGTTGTCGACGGTGGCTGCGGCATTGCCTGCATCCGCGGTATCGGCCGCGTCAGCGACGGCGGCATCGCAATGAGGCGGCCACTCCGTGTCGCGCTAAGCGGGTCGGGTTTCCGGCTCGCCGCGCATCTGGGGGCACTTCAGGCGATTGCGGATGCGGGGTTTGAGGTGATCGAGCTGGCCGGCACATCCGGCGGCTCGATCGTCTCGGCGCTGTACGCCAGCGGAATGAGCCTGTCCGACATGCACGAGCTCTGCATGATGCTCGACTGGTCTCCGATGATGCGGTTTTCGGGGTGGGGCCTGATTCGGCACCAGGCGCTGTGTTCGGGCGACGCGCTGCTCGACTATCTGACCGAGGCGACTCGTGGTCGCACGTTCGCGCAGCTCGACGTCGACCTCAAGATCGTGGCGGCCGATCTGCTGACCGAGCGGGAATTTGCGTTCAGCGCGGTATTTACGCCCGACGTGCCGATCGCAGTCGCTGCCCGGGCGAGCGCGTCAATTCCGTTGGTCTTTCCGCCGGTCGAGTCGTCAGGTGCGCTGCTGGTCGACGGCGGGACGTGCAACAACGTGCCCGCGAGCCGGCTGACGGTCGACGACGTGCCGCGTATTGGCATTTATCTCGTGTCCGACGATGAGCCTTTGCCGGCTGGCAGGCGATATGGGCCGGCGGCGCTGCTGCCGCGCGTGATCGACCTGATGCTGGCCGCGAACGAGGGCGCGCATAACGATCTCGCGGAGCAGGGCGGGGCGACGATTGTGCGCGTGCCGACCGGATACGCGAGTTCGTTCGACCGGAATATGGCGCCGGCGACGCGCGGGCGTTTATACGATGATGGGTATGTCAGTACGGCAAACGCACTTGCGCGCCTCTCGCTGCCAGTTGTTGCTTGACTAGCGCCGCTGGCCTGCTCGTAGTGGGCCAGCGGTTCGTCACTCATGCGGTCTTCTGCAGCCGCTCCTGGCTTGGGCATGGAATCCATTTCCCATTGTCGAAGTACATCCGCTGCCCTCCAACAGACGAGAAATATCTGTTATCAAGCGCGCTGTTCTTCTGGATCACTTTCTGCTCGCCCGCGACAACAACCGAATTGTCGGGAACATCCCTGTGGACAACCGCATTAGCGCCGATTCGAACGTTGTTTCCGATGACCACGTTGCCCACAATCTTGGCGCCAGCGCCTATATAGACGTTATTGCCGATGGTCGGAGCGCCATTGCGCGCAGACCCAGAAAGGGTGATTGAGCCGATCGTCACCTGCTGAAAAATCACGCAGTTTTGCCCGATTTTTGCATCGCCAGATATGAATATGCTCTTCATTCCATGAGGAAAACATGGCTCGCCAGCGAACGATGAGTTCCACGCCACGGAACTGTTGTTCTCGTACTGATAAAGCTGGTAGACAAGTCTCGCCAGCTTTGAAGAAAAGCCGTTGCGACGGCGATAGCAAATCGTTTTGAGATTCCAGATTGATCCAAATGGCGCCGCCAAAAGTCGTCCGAGCATTTTTATGTTTTAACAATCAGATATTCGAGGGGGCAGTCGCTTTTCGATTTCCGTGATGCTGTAAGTTTCTAGCTTGGAATGATAGCGAGAAGCGTGCCAATACAAATCCATCTGTTTATTCAATTAGACGGCCGTAGGCATTGTTGCCTGACCTATAACGTTCCCGTAACGTTATGCTACGTCGTTACGAATTCGTAAGCCACATTATGCGAAATCAATACGGCTTCTGAATGGGAAGCAGGAAAAGTGAGTTTGCTTAGCTGTCCAGCGTGGCGCTTGGTGCTACAAAGAAAATGGAATTCCTGCAAACCCCAATTTTGTCAGGGCCTCGGTAGCGATTCGGGATTTTCGAGTCTTCTGCGGTCGCGCCGACCCTCTTCTTCATATGCCACCGCTTTGGTGTCTCTCGCGTAGTCCCTGTCTTGTTGCTACGGCGCGTCGGTCAGCCAGGAAGTGGCAGATTCTGATCGGCAGCGCCGTTGAGGTCGATTTCCTCGGCCGCATGCCAATCGCCTGTCTTGCGGTTGATGAGCAGCATTCGTGTGCTGCCACGTTTGGCCACAAGTGTTACGCCAATTAGTCCTTCATCTGCGTCCGGCGAAAAGCCGGACATTGAGATTACGATACGTGAGAACGTGTCGGCGACCAGTTGTCGCGCCTTCATTCTCGCGTCGTAGTCCAAGCTTTCAACGCCCTTCACAAGAGTAGCCCAAGCATCTGCCGCTGCCGGCGCTTCGGTAGTGTTCAATGCTGCGAGCTGGTTTTCAATCGTTTCCGCTTCTCGCTTTTCGATCTCCATCTGCGCTTCCATGTCGCGCAGCCTGCGGATCAAAGCTACGGGCGCGTCGCCTTCATCGGAGAGCAGCGCGTCGGTTGCTCGCTGAATCTTTGTCTCAATGTCTGCTATTCGCTGCCGTGCGCCAGTGAGTTGCGCTGAAAGCGAACTGGCACCGTCGTCGCCTTCGAGCAGGCGCGTCAGATTGATCTGATCAGCACAAAAGAGCATTACCGCGTTTTCGACGGGCACGACACTGCAACTGCCGCTTTCCCGGCATCCCTTACTGGTGCTGTACGTCACGCAGTGCAAACGTCGATGGCCCGGTGCTGGCCGTCCGTCAGGCATGCGTTTTCGGCTCATAAGGTTCTGGGCCGCGATGGGCGCCCCGCAGTAGCCGCAGTAGGTGATTCCCAGCCCGGTAACAACGCCTGGTATTTCACCTTTGCCCTTGCGGCGGTGCCGCTGGTCAGCTAGATAGCGCAGATCAGCGAACTCGGTTGGAGAAAGAATGGCCGGATAGTAACTTTCCAGGCGATATGTTTCGCCATCGAGCTCGACCGATTTTTCGCCAAGGAGCATCCGGTTAGCCAGCACCTTATATATATGGGACGCTTGAGTCTGCCCGGATGAACCGATTTGTAGGCCGCGATCAACGAGTGCCCGAAGCGTTCGCACGGCGCCGTGCCCGTCTCGAAACATCGAGATCACCAGTTTCACTGCCTCGGCCCGCTCGGGGATCAGTTCGAAGCCGCCGGTAGCTGCTGGGCGCACCCACTGCGGGTCTTTGCCGACCCGGATCGGCGTCCGCGAGGTGCCGGCAATCCATGCCTGACACTGCCTGCGAATCGAAGCCTTGACACGCTTACTCTTTGTGTCGGACTCCTCGTGCGCGCGAATCATCACGAGTAGGCTGTATACGAGGTCCATCGGCTGCGCCTTCAGCCGCTCGCGGTTATAGGCTCTCCCGTCGCTTGCGGTCACGACAGTAATTCCTGCGTTGACGATCTGGGCGAGTTGCGCTTGCGCCTGGATTGGCTCTGCACGGCTCAGTCGATCAAGGCCCTCGACGACCAGTACCGAGCCAGAGGGCACCTGACCGTCTTCCACCGCGCGTAGGAAGACACCCAATGCGCCTTGCTTAACGTGGCGCTGGTGGTACGCTGACAACCCTTCGTCTCGGAGAGATAGGGTCGCATCAAGCTCCATTTGGTGCTCAGCGGCCCAGCGGTTCGCGTATTCAACTTGACGGTCGATACTGCCGCCGGCCGCTTGTTTTGGGTCGCTGAACCGCAAATAGCTGTAAACTCTCGCCTTTGTTGCCATGGCCTCTCTCAAAATGTCCCCGAATTCTGCCGCAAACCCGCGTATAGGTATAGTATCCCTCGGGTGCCCCAAAGCCCTCGTCGATTCCGAGCAGATCATCACCCAGCTGCGCGCCGAAGGTTATGAAATCTCCGGCACCTACGACGGCGCGGATCTCGTGGTCGTCAACACCTGCGGTTTCATCGACGAAGCCGTGCAGGAAAGCCTCGACGCGATCGGCGAAGCGCTTAGCGAAAACGGCAAGGTCATCGTGACCGGCTGCCTTGGCGCGAAAAAGAGCGCGAGCGGCTCGGGGCTGATCGAGGAAGTGCATCCGAAGGTGCTGGCCGTGACCGGTCCGCACGCGGTCGGCGAAGTGATGCAGGCGGTCCACAACCATCTGCCGAAGCCGCACGATCCGTTCGTCGATCTCGTGCCGGCCGCGGGCGTCAAGCTCACGCCGCGCCACTACGCCTACCTGAAGATTTCCGAGGGCTGCAACCACCGCTGCACGTTCTGCATCATCCCGTCGATGCGCGGCGATCTCGTGTCGCGCCCGGTCGCCGAGGTCATGCTCGAAGCGGAAAACCTGTTCAAGTCCGGCGTCAAGGAACTGCTCGTCATCTCGCAGGACACGAGCGCCTATGGCGTCGACGTCAAATATCGCACCGGCTTCTGGAACGGCAAGCCGATCAAGACGCGCATGACCGACCTCGTCGGCGCGCTCGGCGAACTCGCCGCGCAATACGGCGCGTGGGTGCGTCTGCATTACGTGTATCCGTACCCGAGCGTCGACGAAGTGATTCCGATGATGGCCGAAGGTCCGTACAAGGGCCACGTGCTGCCGTATCTCGACGTGCCGTTCCAGCACGCGCATCCCGAAGTGTTGAAGCGCATGAAGCGTCCGGCCAATGCCGAGAAGGTCATGGAGCGCGTTAAGGCATGGCGCGAAATCTGCCCGGACCTGACTATCCGCAGCACGTTTATCGCGGGCTTCCCCGGCGAGACCGAGGCGCAGTTCGAGACGCTGCTCGATTTCATCCGCGAGGCGGAGCTCGACCGCGTGGGCTGCTTTGCCTACTCGCCGGTCGAAGGCGCGAGCGCCAACGAGCTCGACGGCGCGCTGCCCGACGAGGTGCGCGAGGAGCGCCGCGCGCGCTTCATGGAAGTGGCCGAGCAGGTGTCGGCCAAACGCATCGCGAAGAAGGTCGGCAAGACGCTGAAGGTGCTCGTCGACGAAATCAACGCCGACGGCGGCATCGGCCGTACCGCGGCGGATGCGCCGGAAATCGACGGCGTCGTCTATATCGCGCCGACCACCAAGGCGTCGAAGCGCTACAAGGTCGGCGATTTCGTCTCCGTGAAGATCACCGGCGCCGACGGTCACGATCTGTGGGGCGAGGTCTGAGCGATGACGGCAAACATGGCGGCAAATCGGACACCGGAGATCCTCGCGCTCGGCGAGGCGATGATCGAATTCAACCAGTCGGCGAAGGATCAGCCGAACTATCTGCAAGGCTTCGGCGGCGACACCTCGAACTTCTGCATCGCAGCGTCGCGCCAGGGCGCGAAGACCGGCTTCGTGTCGGCGGTCGGTGCCGATCACTTCGGGCGCCTGCTCGTCGATCTGTGGCAGCGCGAGCAGGTCGATACCTCGTGCGTGCGCGTCGATCCGCAGGCGCCGACCGGCGTCTATTTCGTGTCCCACGGTCCGAACGGCCACGCGTTCGACTATCTGCGCGCGGGCTCGGCGGCGAGCCGCTATGCGCCGGCCGATCTGCCGCGCGAGGCGCTTGCGGCGGCCAAGGTCGTGCATCTGTCCGGCATCAGTCTCGCGATCAGCGTGAGCGCCTGCGATGCCGCGCTCGAGGCGATCGCATATGCGCGCGCGAACGGTGCGCGCGTGAGCTTCGACACGAATCTGCGCCTGAAGCTGTGGCCGCTCGCGCGGGCGCGCGCGGTGATGCTCGAGGCGATCCGTCAGACCGACATCTGCCTGCCGAGCTGGGATGACGTGACCGAACTCACGGGCCTGACGGGCCGCGACGAGATCGTCGATTTCCTGCTGTCGCACGGGCCAAGCGTCGTTGCGCTGAAGCTCGGCAAGGACGGCTCGTATATCGCGACGCCGAACGAGCGGCGCGTCGTGCCGGGGCACGTCGTCAATGCGGTCGATGCGACCGGCGCGGGCGACTGCTTCGGCGGCGCGTTCATCGCGCGCATCGTCGCCGGCGACGATGCGTTTGCCGCCGCGCGTTATGCGAACGTCGCCGCGGCGTTGTCGACGCAAGGTTATGGCGCGGTCGCGCCGATTCCGTCGCGTGAGGCGGTGGAGAAGCTGCTGGCGGGTTGAGCATCACGAAGCCGCGGGGGGGCCGCGAGCGCCATGTGCGGCGTCGCGCGGCAGGCGGCACCTGATGCCGCAAGCGAGGCAGTAAGCGAGGCGACAAGCGAGGCAGCAGAATCATTCGAAGAGACCGGAACAGGAGCGAGCGATGCAACGGGACGTAGTGGTGGTAAGCGGCGTGCGCACGGCAATCGGCGCGTTCGGCGGCAGCCTCAAGGACTTTGCGCCGACCGATCTCGGCGCGCGCGTCGTGCGCGAGGTGCTTGAACGTGCGAGCGTGTCGGGCGACGAAGTGGGGCACGTCGTGTTCGGCAATGTCGTGCACACCGAGGCGAAGGACATGTATCTCGCGCGCGTCGCGGCGCTCAACGGCGGCGTCGCGCAGCATACGCCCGCGCTGACCGTGAACCGCCTGTGCGGCTCGGGCCTGCAGGCGATCGTCTCGGCCGCGCAAAGCGTGCTGCTCGGCGACGCCGACATCGCAATCGGCGGCGGCGCGGAGAACATGAGCCGCGCGCCGTACTCGATGCCGGCCGCGCGCTTCGGGCAGCGCATGGGCGACGCGCGCCTCGTCGACATGATGGTCGGCGCGCTCAACGATCCGTTCCAGTCGATCCATATGGGCGTGACGGCCGAGAACGTCGCGCGCCAGTACGACATCTCGCGCGACGCGCAGGACGCGCTTGCGCTCGAATCGCACCGCCGCGCGGCGCACGCGATCACGAACGGCTACTTCAGGGAACAGATCCTGCCGATCACGATTCCCTCGAGGAAGGGCGACGTCGTGTTCGACACCGACGAGCACACGCGCATGAACGCATTGGCGGAAGACTTCGCGAAGCTGAAGCCGGTGTTCGCAAAGGAAAACGGCACGGTGACGGCCGGCAACGCGTCGGGCATCAACGACGCGGCCGCCGCCGTCGTGCTGATGGAGCGTGGCATCGCCGAGAAGCGCGGCGTGAAGCCGCTGGCGCGGCTGGTGTCGTATGCGCATGCGGGCGTCGATCCGGCGTATATGGGCATCGGGCCGGTGCCGGCGAGCCGCAAGGCGCTCGAACGCGCGGGCCTTACCGTCGCCGATCTCGACGTGATCGAGGCCAACGAGGCGTTCGCCGCGCAGGCCTGCGCGGTCAGCAAGGAGCTCGGATTCGATCCGGCCAGGGTCAATCCGAACGGCTCGGGCATTTCGCTCGGCCATCCGA
This sequence comes from Paraburkholderia sp. Cy-641, assembly GCF_011752945.1. Taxonomy (NCBI): domain Bacteria; kingdom Pseudomonadati; phylum Pseudomonadota; class Betaproteobacteria; order Burkholderiales; family Burkholderiaceae; genus Paraburkholderia; species Paraburkholderia sp. Cy-641. The sequence goes on along the minus strand of NZ_VWWM01000044.1, from coordinate 37,080 downwards.
TCGGCGCGACCGGTGCGTTGATTACCGTCAAGGCGTTGTATGAATTGCAGCGTATCGGCGGGCGCTATGCGCTCGTCACGATGTGCATCGGCGGCGGGCAGGGGATCGCGGCGATCTTCGAGCGTCTCTGAGGTCGAGCGGCACGCCGTCGCCGGCAGGGTAGGAAGCAGGATCAGGCAACAAGGGTGAAAAGGATGCGGGAATCGAAAGCGACGCAGGGCTCGCCAGCGAGCATGTCGAGGGATAGCGCGGCGCGCACGGCAAGACGCGCGCCGCGGCAACGCGCGAGGGTGATCGCGGCCGTAGCCGCGCTGCTGTGTGCGGGCACGGTGCTGTGGATGCCGTCGCAGGCATGGGCGGAAAGCGATGCGGTCAAGGCATTGGCGGCGCCGCCGCCGATCTCGTTGCCGCTCAAACCGAGCCCGGAGTTCGCGAAGTTTCCGCGTTATGCCGGCACGCTCGGCAAGCGTCCGATCGTGCTGCGGCTCGGCCCGAAGACCGACGATCCGTCCGGCGTGCACGGCGAGTATCAGTACGGCGATACCGGCGAGGTGATCCTGATCGCCGGCGACCGCACCGATGACACGCTCGAAGTCGAGGAGTCGAACGACGGCACGCATATCACCGGCAACTGGGTCGGCAAGTTCGGCGCGGATGGGGCGCTCGAAGGCGAGCGCATGAATGTCGACGATTCCGATCCGCAGCCGTTCGATCTGAAGCCGCTGGCGGTGGGGCAGGCGGTGCCGGTGGCGGGGGCGGCGGGTGTAGCCAATGCAGCCGCGCCGAAGCCGGCTACCGTGCCGCAGCCTGCGGCGAACGGTGCGCCCGCGCCGGCTGCGGGTGGTCATGCGGTCGGCGGCGTCAGCAACCTGCAAACCGGCGATTGATGTTGCCGTTGGCCCTGTTGCCGGACGTGTGCGGTATAGGCAGCCTATGTCGCGTAGGCTACTCGGGCCGCCTCGGCCGCTCACCCCGCGCACGTTGCTCGCATCGCGCGTCCGACGCGAGCCGCTTGGCGTGTCCGGGCTCGCGTAGCCGACGCACCGCACGCAACGGCGCGGCCGTCGCATTGACCCGGCATTCCCCGTTTTCTCACCGAACTTCACCATGACCCAATCCAAACTCAAACGCGGTCTGCAAACCCGCACGGTGCGCGCCGAGGACCGTATCACGCCGGGCTTCGAGTCGTTCTCGACGCCGGTCACGCGAGCGTCGACGGTGGTGTTTCCCGATCTCGCGACGATGCGCGCTCTCGACTGGAAAAACGACGAGCAATGGCGCTACGGCCTGCACGCGACGCCGACGCAGATCGCGCTCGCGCAGCGGCTCGCCGCGATCGAGGGTGGCAATCATGCGCTGTTGCAGCCGTCGGGGTTGTCGTCGATTTCGAACGTGTACTTCGGTCTCTTGAAGGCCGGCGACGACGTGCTGATTCCCGACAACGTCTATTCGCCGAACCGCGATCACGGCGACTGGCTCGCGCGCGATTTCGGCGTGACGGCGCGCTACTACGATCCGCTGATCGGCGCGGGCATCGCCGGTCTGATCCAGCCGAACACGCGCCTGATCTGGATCGAGGCGCCCGGCTCGGTGACGATGGAAGTGCCCGACGTGCCGGCCATCACGGCGGCGGCGCGCGCGCGCAACGTCGTCACCGCGATCGACAACACGTGGTCCGCGGGGCTCGCCTTCCGGCCGTTCGATCACGGCGTCGACATCTCGGTGCAGGCCCTGACGAAGTACCAGTCGGGCGGCGGCGACGTGCTGATGGGCGCGACGATCACACGCGAGCGCGAACTGCACCTGAAGCTGAAGGCGGCGCGCATGCGCATGGGCATCGGCGTTTCGTCCGACGACTGCTCGCTGATTCTGCGCAGCTTGCCGAGCATGCAACTGCGTTTCGCGCAGCATGACCGCGCGGCGCTCGCGATCGCCACGTGGCTGAAGAGCCGGCCGGAAATCGCAGCGGTGCTGCATCCCGCGTTCGCCGATTGTCCGGGGCACGAGGCGTTCAAGCGCGATTTCACGGGCGCGGGCGGCCTGTTCTCGGTCGTGTTCGACGAACGCTACAGCGCGGCGCGGATCGACACGTTCTGCGAGTCGCTCGAACTCTTTTCGCTCGGCTGGAGCTGGGGCGGCGCGCATAGTCTCGCGATGCCGTACGACATCGTGTCGATGCGCACGGCGGCGCAATGGCCGCATCGCGGCACGCTGGTGCGCTTCTATATCGGCCTCGAGGAAGAAGCGGATTTGCGCGCGGACATCGAACAGAGTCTTGCGGCGCTGGCTTGACGCGCCAGGGATTGATTCGCCGCGGCTACGCTTGAGAAACCCGCCGGGATATCTTTCCCGGCGGGTTTTTTTATTCGCGCAGACTCGCTCGAACGGGACAGCAAGCCTGACCATTCGGCCGAATGGCCGACGCCTTGCGGCGCCGCTACGATGATGTGCATTCCGATCAACGATTGCGGCGCGCGTGAGGTTCGATGAATCTTTTCTTCTGGATGTTGCTGAATCTTGCCGTGCCGATCGCGGGTCCGCTCTTCACGCTTGCGCTCGTCGCGCCCGCGTATGGCTGGCGCGTTTCGTGGCGATTGATTGCGGCGTCGGTGAAGGACGGGCAACTGTTCTGGTGTGCGATTGGATTGTGTGCCGCCGCGATCTACGAGGCGGTGGCGGCATTGGAGCAGGACAGTCGGGAAACGTCGCTGCTTGCGCTCGGGATTGTCGGGTTTTGCGGGCTGGCGTTCGTGGGTTCCATGGTTGTGACGTCGAGCTTGCTCAAGGCGCGGCACGACGGTTCGGGCACAACGAAGGGGCACGCGCAGAGGGCGCATGCGGATGGCACATTCTCGCGTGTCGCGATAGGCGCATCGATTGCCATGACCTGGCTGGCGGCGCTTCTATTCGCATTCCTTTACATGCACTTGAATCACTTTTTTTAGATAGTGCAGCGTTTATACTGATTCCTTCTTGTGGAGGAACTGATGAAGCAATTTATCTTGTCCTTGGGATCGGACAAAAATCATGAGCGCATCGTAAAAGGAGGGCTGATCGTCAGCATCCTGATTTCCATCGTCATGTTTGTGGCGTTCCTGCCCGGCACCTTCAGCAGATAACCCTGTGGCCTGCCCGGCTTGTTAGCGCGGTGGCTGGTGTCCCGACGCGCTACCGCAACCGCAATGCAACCCCAAACACAGCCTCAACGCATCCGCCTCAAAACAGCCGCAGCAAGCCATCCAGCCCAACCCAATTGAACGACACGCTCGCGGCTTCGCGCACCACCGGCTTCGCGCGGAACGCAACGGAGAGTCCCGCTTCGGCCATCATCTTCAGGTCGTTCGAGCCGTCGCCCATCGCAATCGCGCGGGACGGTTCGATGCCGAGCGTCGCGCAGGTCTCGCGCAGCGTGCGCGCCTTGACGTCGGCATTGACGATCTCGCCGAGCACCTTGCCGGTCAGCTTGCCATCGACGATTTCCAGCGTGTTCGCGCGCGTGAAATCGAGGCCGAGGCGTGCCTTGAGTTTTTCGGTGAAGAACGTGAAGCCGCCCGAGACGAGCAGCGTTTTCAGACCAGCCTGCTTCGCGCCGGCAAGCATCGTTTCGGCGCCCGGCGACAGTTGCAGCCGCTCCTCGTAAACACGTTCGAGCGCGCTCGCGTCGAGCCCTTTCAGCAGAGCGACGCGGCGCGTCAGGCTTTCGTTGAAGTCCTTGATCTCGCCGCGCATCGATGCCTCGGTAATGGCCGCGACCTCGGCCTTGAGCCCGCAGAAGTCGGCGATTTCGTCGATGCATTCGATCGTAATCAGCGTCGAGTCCATGTCCATCGCGACGAGGCCGAAGTCGCGCAACGCGCGGCCGGCGTCGACGAACGCGTAATCGAGCCGATGTGTCTGACAATACACCTCGATGTCGGCGCGCTGAGAAAGGTGCGCATTGGCGATACGAATGGCGTGCGTGTCGACGATGGTAGCCTGCGAGCCGCGCGCGAGCGCGACGAGCGTTTTGTGGTGGTCGGCGGAGAAGGGCGCGGTGCTTTGAATGACGAGGTTCATGGACGACCGGTGACGCGAATAGATGGACGAATCAGTGGACGCGCGGCGCGCGCGGAAAATCCCGCTATTGTAGCGGTTCCGCGCGCGGCGCCGTCGCATGCGGCAGTCCGGCCGGCGTGCAATCTGGTAGCGCGCGGTTCATACTGGCGCATCGAGCGCATGCACCGAAGCGACTGCACGTTGTGTCAGGGCGAAAGCGAATCGCGACGTGCGGCGATTGGCGCACGAAGCCGCTGCAACCAGTCGGACCAGGATCGCGGCGGTGTATTGACGAATTGCGATGAATCGCGACGAATCCTGACGAGTCACCACGAATCGCGACGCACAACGCAATATCGCGACGTATCGGTGCGAGCCGCATCAACCGGGGCGCAACAAGACGCCTTCACGGAGACAACGCATGACCCAGGCGACCGCCCGCGACGCAGCCTCTCTTGCCCGCGACTTCGATCTGCGCCATCTGAGCCCGGCGTTTTATGCCGATCCCTATCTGGTCTACCACGCGCTACGCACTTGCGAGCCGGTCAAGCGCATGCCGGACGGTTCGCTCTTTCTGACGCGCTTTCGCGACGTGCAGGCGGTCTACCGCGATCCGAAGATCTTCAGCTCCGACAAGACCGTCGAGTTCCGCCCGAAGTACGGCGATTCGCCGCTCTATGCGCATCACACGACGAGTCTCGTGTTCAACGATCCGCCGCGTCATACGCGGGTGCGCAAGCTGATCGCCGGCGCATTGACCGCGCGCGCGATCGCGGCGATGGAGCCGGGGCTGATCCGGCTCGTCGACAGCTTGCTCGATGCGGCCGCGCAGCGCGGGCGCATCGATCTGATCGGCGAGTTCGCCTCGGCGATTCCGGTCGAGATCATCGGCAATCTGCTCGACGTGCCGCATGCCGAACGCGCGCCGCTGCGCGACTGGTCGCTCGCGATACTCGGCGCGCTCGAACCGTCGCTGAGCGAGGCGCAGTTCGAGCGCGGCAACCGCGCGGTCAGCGAGTTCGTCGACTATCTGCGCGGACTCGTCGCGCGACGCCGCCGCGAGCCGGGCGATCCGCAGCACGATGTGCTGACGCGGCTGATTCAGGGCGAGGGACCGGGTGAACAGTTGTCGGAAGCGGAGTTGCTGCAGAACTGTATTTTCATTCTCAACGCCGGGCACGAGACGACCACGAACCTGATCGGCAACGGTCTCGTCACGCTGACCGAATGGCCCGACGCGCGCGCCGCGTTGCTGCGCGAGCCGGCGCTGATCGATACGGCGATCGAGGAGTGCCTGCGCTTCGAGAGTTCCAACCAGCTCGGCAACCGTATGAGCACCACGGACACCGAAATCGGCGGCGTCGCGGTCGCGCGCGGTACGCCGGTCACGCTGTGCATCGGCGCGGCCAATCGCGATCCCGAGCAGTTTGCCGAACCGGATCGCTTCGATATTCGCCGCGACCCGAACCGGCATCTCGCGTTCGGCTTCGGTATTCACCAGTGTGCGGGTTTGTCGCTCGCGCGGCTCGAGGCGCGCATCGCGATCGGGCGCTTCGTGCAGCGCTTTCCCGACTATCGGCTCGACGGTGTGCCGACGCGCGGCGGGCGCGTGCGGTTTCGCGGTTTCGCGGCGGTGCCGGTCGAACTGGAGCCGTGATGCGCGGTGCGGCGTGACGGGGCGCGAGCCGCGGAGCAATCCGCGAAATGTCGGCAAGCAGGTGTGAGAGGACTTCGAACGCGAACTTCGGGACACCGGCCGCGCTCGTGCTTCAGGTGCTTCAGGTGCTTCAGGTGCTTCAGGTGCTTCAGGTGCTTCAGGTGCTTCAGGTGCTTCAGGTGCTTCAGGTGCTTCAGGTACTTCAGGTACTTCAGGTACTTCAGGTACTTCAGGTGCTCCAACTCGCGGCACGCCGCAACCGATTCCCCACCAGGCACCACACATAATCAGGCCCGGCACTTCGCGAAAAGCACCGGGCCGAGGCGCACTACGGCGTATTACTTATCGTCTCTCTCGTCACCCTGCTTCAGGTGAAGCCCCGGCAGCGTCCGCGTGCCTTCGGCAACCACCGCATGCAGCAGGCGCGGATCGAGGTCGAGCGCCGCGAGGATGGTCGGCGCGACCTGCGTCGTCAGCACGCGCTCGTCGATCTGGCGACCGGCGCCATGCATTCCCGGGTAGCCGATGACGAGGCCGAGGTGGCTGTCGTCCGGTGCGTTGCCGCCGTGCTCTTCATCCTTCGCCGTGCTCGACGTGTAGATCACGCCCGGATTCGGCTGCACGATGATGTCGGGCGTACGGCCTTGCGCCGGATCGCCGAAGCGCGCCGCCAGTTGCTTGCCGGACAGGATGTAAGCCTGCGGACCGTCCGCGCAGATGCCGGGCGCATTGCACGACAGATTCTGCTCGAGCGTCTGGATCACGGCGTTGCGCTGCGATTGATCGCGCAGCCAGATCAGGCCCACGTCGTCGGTCTGCACCATGCCGGTGTCGACGAGACCCGTGCCGTCGTTCAGGTTGCCGCTTTTCGTACTGTTCTGGCCGAAGTTGCCGTTCGGGTCGAGGTAGTTGTTCGCTTCAAGCAGCTTCGACAGCGTGTCTCCGTTCTTCACGAGCTTCGTATGATCGGTCGGCGACTGGCCGTGCTTGGCCGTCACGATGACGAGCGTCGACTTGTACAGGTTCTGCTGCTTGAGCGCTGCCACCACGCGGCCGAGCGAATTGTCGATATAGCCGATCGCGCCGGCCACCTGCGTACCCGGCGTGAAACTGGCATCGAGATAGCCGCCGCCGCTGGCTACCGTGGCCTTTTGCGCAACGCTCAGCGTCTGGAAGTTCGCGCCGAACACCGTCGGCACCAGTTCGTTGTGCGTACCCGTCGAGTCCATGCCGCCGATCTGGTTGATGAGCGCCTGTACGTGGTAGTCGTCGAACTTCTCGGTGTGCGTATACGTGTCGAGGTAGTACGTGTTCGTCGCGGGGTCGATCGAATTGATCTCGGTGCGGGCCAGGTCGTCCACGCCATGGCCCGACGGTCCGTTCAGCCAGTCGTAGCCCCATGCGTGCTTGTCGGCCCATGCGGTGCGCGCACCGTGCATGCCCTGCTTGACCGCCTCGAAGACCGTGTTCGTCTTGACGTAGTTGTGCGGATAGACCGGCACGCATTGGCCGTTGACGAGCGCGTGCGGAATGGCTTGCGGATTGAATGCGCCGCCGCCGTCGAGGTGCGTGAGCGGGCCGCCGTTCTCGCCGTCGATGCCGGTGGTTTCGTCGAACACGACGTTCCAGCCCTGCTTGCCGGTGCAGCTCGTGTCGCTCGGCGAGTACAGCGTGCGGTCGTAGGACACGTCATAGAAGAGGCCGGCGGACTTCGGCGAGCCGCCCGTGACGAGCGCTGCGAGGCCCGGGAACGAATCGGAGAGGCCCGGCGTGTAGGCGTTCGTGTAGGTGACGCCCGATTTGGCGAGGAGCGCGATATTCGGGCAGGTATTGCCGGCGATGCAGCGCGCGACGTCCTGTTCGTGCAAGCCGTCGAAGCTGATGATCAGAACATGCTTGACGCCCGCGTCTCCTTCGCCATGGTCATGGTCGTGGGCCTGGGCGGGCGAGAAGGCGCCGCTCAATGCAAGCACGCCCGCGCTGAGCGCCGTCAGACCAGTCGACCATTTTTTTATTGCTTTCATCGTTCACCTCGTTTGCTGGTTGGGGGAAGTCCTGTGAAGCGCGGTGAATGTTGCAAGCGTATTGCGGCGGAGCGATGAACGCGAACTTTCAATTACACAATGTTACGAGTGGGGGCGTCGCGAGATTGGCAGGCTGATTGGGCAGGCTGACGGGGCGATGCAGGTCGTTGGAATATGGCGCGTTGTGATCGAGTACGTCAAGCCTGCGGCGTAGCCGATGTAGTGGTTTGGCGGTTGACAGTCCTGACGAATCGCTTCGCTTCTGCAGGGACCCGGTAACAACCCGGTAGCGCTCCGGTAGCGATTCGGCAGAATCCACACGGCCGCTTCGCTCGCACCTCAGCCCCACGCCTTAACCTCGTTCATCCGGCTCGCGATCCCAATACGGCGGATCGCCGAAATGCGTGGCGAGAAAGTCGATGAACGCGAGCGTCTTCGGCGGCACGAATGCGCGGCTCGGATACACGGCCCAGATCGCGACGTCGTCGGCGAGCGGATAGCTGTCGAGCACGCTGACCAGCGCGCCGCTGCGCAGATACGGCGCGACGTCCCATGTCGATTTGAGCGCGATGCCGAAGCCGGCGAGCAGCGCGTCGCGGATCACCTCGCCGTTGTCGGTCGCGAGGCGCCCGCCGACCCGCACGTCGAGTGTGCCGGCCGGCGTCACGAAGCTCCAGTCGCGCTGATCCGACAGGATGATGCACTCGTGCCGCGCGAGGTCCGACGGATGATGCGGCGTGCCATGCGCGGCGAGATACGCGGGCGCGGCGCACAGCACGCGGCGGTTCGCCGCGAGGCGCCGTGCGACCAGCGACGAATCCTTGAGCGCGCCGACCCGGATCGCGACGTCGATGCCCGCGTCGACGAGATCGACGAGTTGATCGGTCATCCGTAAATCGAGGCTCACGCCCGGATAGCGGCGCAGAAATTCGCCGATGACGGGCGATATATGCTGGCGCCCGAACGACGAGGACATCGTCACGCGCAGGCGGCCTTGCGGTTCGGTCTGCGCGCGGCCCACCGAGGCGCGCGCGGCAGCGGCCGCGTCGAGCAGCGCCTCGGCGCGCGTCATGAACACTTCGCCGTCCTGGGTGAGGCTGATGCGGCGCGTGGTCCGATGCAGCAGGCGCGCGCCGAGCAGTTTTTCGAGCTGTGCGATGCGCGAGCTCGCGACCGCCGCCGACAGGCCGAACTCGCGCCCGGCCGCCGACACGTTCGCCAGCAGCGCCGCGCGCACGAACAGCGCGACGTCGAGCAGATCGAGCCGCGCGCGCTCGCCGGGCAGCGCCCGGTCAGTGGAAGTTGGGGTATTCATTATTCTGAAAATCAAAAAAATGTTTCAGTCATTATGACTGTTTTATCAGAATAAGAACCCGCCTACGATGACGCTCATGGATTCGGCAGTGACGGCACGCGGTGCGAAACACGAAACGCAGCGGCGGCCGGTTCCTGTCCTCACCGAAGCCGAATCAGAACCCCAACCTCACTTCATTTCACTTCACTCACTTCAACCGAACCCCTGGAGCAGCCATGAAAGCCATCGGACTTTACCGTTATTTGCCGATCGATCACGCCGAAGCGCTCGTCGACGTCGAGATCCCGCAACCCGAAGCAAGCGGACACGATCTGCTCGTGAAGGTCGAAGCGATTTCCGTGAACCCGGTCGACACCAAGGTGCGCGCGCCGAAGGACACCGTCGAGAACACGCCGCGCGTGCTCGGCTGGGACGCCGCCGGCACGGTCGTCGCGGTCGGGCCCGATGTCTCGCTGTTCAAGGTCGGCGATCCGGTGTTCTACGCGGGCAGCATCACGCGGCCGGGTGCCAACAGCGAGTTTCATCTTGTCGACGAGCGCATCGTCGGGCACAAGCCGGCCTCGCTCGATTTCACGCACGCGGCGGCGTTGCCGCTTACCGCGATCACCGCTTGGGAAGCGCTGTTCGACCGCCTCGGCGTGTCGCCGCAAGGCGCCGACGCGGGCCGCACGGTGCTGATTTTCGGCGGCGCGGGCGGGGTTGGCTCGATCGGCATCCAGCTTGCCAGACAGCTGGCGAAGCTCAAGGTGATCGCGACCGCGTCGCGGCCCGAATCGGCGAAGTGGGTGAAGGAGCTGGGCGCCGATCACGTCGTCGATCATTTCGGCGATCTGCCCGCGCAACTGAAGGCAATCGGCGTCGAGCAGGTCGACTACGTGCTGATCTTCAACGACACCGACCGCAATTTCCCGGCTGCCGCGCAACTGGTCAAGCCGCAGGGCGGCATCTGCACGATCGTCGAAAACGCCGCGCCGCTGCCAGTCGAACTGCTGAAGGCGAAGAGCGCCGCGTTTCACTGGGAGTTCATGTTCACGCGCTCGATGTTCGGCACGCCTGACATGATCGAGCAGCACAAGCTGCTGACCGAGGTCGCGCGTCTGGTCGATGCGGGCACGCTGCGTACGACGCTCGGCGAGAACCTCGGCCGGATCAACGCGGAGAATCTGCGCCGCGCGCACCGGCAGCTCGAGCAGGGGCGCGCGATCGGCAAACTGGTGCTGACCGGTTTTTGATCCGGCGATTCGATTCGAGCGGGTCGGGCACGGACGGCGACGCGTTGACCATGACAGCGAGATGACGCCTCGCCGCGCCGGCCCGACACGCGCAGAAACCGCCGCGCCGCAAGCGGGTTAACACCCGAGCTTGCGCGACACGCGCGGCGTCGCGCTTGGCGTTAGACTGGCGGTGCATCATGCTCCAGAACGGTTGCGTGTCCCGCGGCCAGGCTGGCCGGCCGCACCGGTTCGATCCAGCCGGGCAGGGCGCGGGCAGTCGCGCGAAGGCGGGCGCGCAGCGGCACAACAACGAGGTGACAGTATGGGCTTCAGCTTCAAACTCTCCGCCGTTTCCGTTGTCGCTTCTCTCGCCTGCGCGCTCGTACCGGCGGCGCACGCCGCCACGCCGATCACGGTCACGTCCCAGTCCGCGCTCGACGGTCCGATCCGCTACACCGTGCGCGTCACGTCGAAGCAATTCGGCAATTCCCAGGAAACCCGCACGATCCGCTCCGGCGAATCGGATGACTTCACCTGGAAGACCGTGCCGCCGGGCGGTCCCGTGGCCGCGACCGATACGTGCCCGAACTATGCGTCGCTGGCGCTCGACGCGAACGGCGCGATGATCCGGCAGACGCAGATCCGCTTCGCGCCGGTCGTCGCCAAGGACGGCACCGCGAACGTGCAGCTGAGCTTCCAGGCGCAGACGCCGCGCGGTGCCAAGAGCGTGACGAGCGGCGGCAAGACGCTCAAGTGTCCGAACGATGTCCGCATGAGCCAGATCGTGCGTTTCACGATGCCGGTCAACGGCACCACGAAAACGCTGACGCTCAGCGACGGCACCGAAGTGGCGATCAGCGCCAAGCGCTGATCGGCTTCGCGGGTTGGAGCGGGGGCTGACCGTGTGAACCGCAAACGCGGGTCCGCCTCGGCCCGCGCGTGCCGCTTCGTGTACCGCTTCGCCCAACGTCTCGCCTAACGCTTCGCCGCGCGCTCCACGAGCCGCGCCGGCAGAAACTGGTGTTCCGCCGAAAAGAGCCGCCGGTACGTGAGCAGCACCGCGCCCACCGTGCCCAACGCCGACGACGCGGCGATCAGAAACATGATGACGATCTGATACCGCACCGCCTGCAACGGCGACTGGCCGGCCAGCACCTGGCCCGTCATCATGCCGGGCAGGCTCACGACGCCGACCACCGCCATCTGGTTCAGGGTCGGCATCATGCCGGCGCGCACCGCCTGGCGCGCGGGCCCCTGCGCCGCTTCCCAGCGCGTCGCGCCGAGCGCGAGCGCCATCTCGACGCGATCGCGCCGCGCGGTCAGCTCCTCGGTCATGCGTTCGATGCCGAGCGAGACGCCGGTCAGCGTATTGCCGAGGATCATGCCGAGAATCGGAATCGCGTATTGCGGCTCGTACCACGGGTGAATGCGGATCACGACGAAGAGCCCCACGGCCGCGACGAGCCACGAACTGACCCAGATCGACAGCACGCTGTCCGCGCGTTGCCCGGCATAGGTGCGGCTGCCGCGCTGCGCGCCGGCAAAGCCGGCGATCAGCGTCATCACGATCATGAGCGGCAGCACGACGTACCAGCGGTCGTACTGGAACACCCAGCCGAGCACGTAGCCGATCGCGAGCAGTTGCACCACGGTCCGCACCGCGGCCCACGCGAGCTTGCGTTCGAGATCGAGCTTCAGCGCCACCGACACCGCGCCGTTCACGACGATCAGCAGCGCCGCGATCGCGACGTCCCACAAACCCAGATTCTGCAGGCTCATCGAGGCGACTCCTCGGGCGAGGTGGCTTCTTCGAGCACGCCGGCGCGCATCGTCAGATGCCGGCCGCTCATGCGCGCGGCCTGCGCGAGATCGTGCGAGACCCACACCGACGCGTGACGTCCCGGTGCGGCCTCGAACCAGGCTTCCACGAGCGCTTCGATCGCGAGCGACGACGCGGGATCGAGCGCAGCGGTCGGCTCGTCGAGCAGCAGTACTTCGGGCACGAGTTGCAGCACGCGGATCAGCGCGGCGATCTGCGCTTCGCCGCCCGACAGCTCGCTCGCGGGCTTGCCGAGAAAGTCGCTGCTGCGGCCGGCCTGTTCGGCGAGCAGGCTGGCGCGTTCGCGATCGAAGCGCACGTCGCGATAGACGCCGAGCTCGAACGGATAGCGCAGATTGTCCTCGACGCTGCCGTCGACGAGCGCGGGCCGCTGGCGGATATACGCGACGTTGCGCCGGTAGCGCGGAAGCGCGGCGCGCCCGAGCGGCGCGCCATGCCACAGGATGCGCCCGGCATCGAGCGGATCGAGCAGCGCAAGCGCGCGCAGGAACACGCTCTTGCCCGAGCCGGACGGCCCGGTGATCGCGACGCGCTCGCCGGCGCGCAGCGCGAAGGTGGTCGGCTGCAACAGCGTCTGCGCGCGCTGCGCATCGCGCCGCGCGATGCCATCGGCGAGAACGAGGGGAACGTCGGGCATGGTTGGATCGGGGTGGGGAGCGTGAGGCACGATGCGTTATTCGATGTGTGCTTGAAGTGTGCGTGGTGCGTTGTGGCTGGCGCGAGCGGCAATCTGCAGAGCAATCTGTCGCCGAACCGTGCGCCATGATAAAACGGCAAGGTCGAACGCAAACGCAAACACAAGCGAAAACGCAGGCACGAGAACGAACACAAGTGCCGGCTCAGACGCATGCGCCGCGATAGACAAGGCGACAGACAGGGCGACTCATCGCTCACGTCCGGGCACGCTATCTGCTGTCCGGTGTACAACATAGAACAACACGCGGAGCCTCTCAATGGCAGTGTCGAGCAGCATCGGACGACGGATCGGAAAAATCATCGCATGGCTGCTGGCGGCGCTCGTCATCCTGATTGCCGCGCTCGTCATCTTCATTCTGAGCTTCGACTGGAATCGCGCCCGGCCCTACATCAACGACAAGGTGACGCAGGCGATCGGCCGGCCGTTCGCGATCAACGGCGATCTGAAGGTGGGCTGGCAGAAGCCGGCCGGCGAAACGGGCTGGCGCGGCTGGGTGCCCTGGCCGCGCTTCTCGGCGGCCAACATCACGCTTGGCAATCCCGACTGGGCCAAACAGCCGCAATTCGCGACGCTCGACGAGATCGACTTCGAGGTCGAGGTGCTGCCGCTGCTCGCGCACGACATCGTGATCCCGGCGATCAATCTCGTGAACCCGTCGGTCGATCTCGAACGCATGCTTGACGGGCGCAACAACTGGACCTTCAAGCTGCCGTCCTCGAGCGGGCCGTCCGAATGGACGCTCGATCTGCACGACATCGCGTTCGCGAAGGGCAATATCGCGCTGTCCGATCAGCAGATGAAGGTCGAGTTGCAAATGGCCGTCGATACGCTCGGTCAGCCGATCCCGCTCGGCGAGGCCTTGAAGCAGCAGGAAGCGGCGTCGCGCAGCGCGTCGGCGCAGGCGATCGGCAAGGCCGGCGCGAGCAGGCTCGCTGCGCAGGCCGAGGCGCAGGCGGCGTCGGAAGCGAAGGCGGCGTCCGAGGCGGCTGCATCGGAGGCTGCGGCGAATGCGTCGGCGGTATCGGGGGCTGCAGGGGCATCGGGCGCGGCGGCCACGTCCGCGACTTCTGGCGCGCCCGCCGCGAGCGGTGCCTTGGCGACCGGGGCGAGCGGTGGCGCGAGTGCGGGTGTCGGTGCGGGTACAAGCACAAGTGCAGGCGCTAGTGTAGCGACAGCCGAAACAACCTCGGCCGCGAGCGTCCCCGCCACCGCGCCCGCCGCCCCGCGCGCGACGCCGCTCTACGCGATCGCGTGGACCGTCAAAGGCAGCTACAACAAGACGCCGGTGTCGGGCAGCGGCAAGGTCGGCGGCGTGCTCGCGCTGCAGGACGCGGACCGGCCGTTCCCGGTGCAGGCCGACGTGAAGGCCGGCGATCTGCACGTCGCGTTCGTCGGCACGATCAGCGATCCCGCGCATCTCGCCGCGCTCGATCTGCGCCTCTGGCTGCAAGGCAACAGCATGGCGCGGCTCTATGCGCTGACCGGCGTGACCTTGCCCGACACGCCGCCGTATGCGACCGAAGGACATCTGATCGGTCACTTCAGGTCGGGCGGCAACGTCTTTACCTACGAGAATTTTACGGGCCGGGTGGGCGGCAGCGATCTGAACGGCTCGCTGACCTATACGGCGCGGGAACCGCGTCCGCTGCTACAGGGCGAACTCGTCTCGCATCTGTTGCAGTTCGCCGATCTCGCGCCCGTGATCGGCGCCGATTCGAATGCGAGCAAGGCGAAGCGCGGCGACGCCACCGCGCAGCCGGGCGGCCGCGTGTTGCCGGTCGAGGAATTCCGCACCGACCGCTGGAAGGCCATCGACGCCGACGTCAAGTTCACGGGCCGGCGCATCGTCAAGAGTTCGAAGCTGCCGATCACGGACCTCTACACGCACGTCGTGCTGAGCAACGGCGTGCTGTCGCTCGAACCGCTGAAGTTCGGCGTCGCGGGCGGCTCGCTCGCCTCGGACATTCATCTGGACGGCAGCGCGACGCCGCTGAAGGGCCGCTTCTCGACCTCGGCGCGGCATCTGAAGCTCAAGCAATTGTTCCCGGACTTCAAGACGATGCAGAACGCGCTCGGCGAGGTCAACGGCGATGCCTCGCTGTCCGCGACCGGCAACTCGCCGGCGGCGCTCGCAGCGACCTCGAACGGCGAGGTGAAGGCGCTCGTCACCGACGGCACCGTGAGCCGTCTCTTGATGGAAGCGGCGGGGCTCAATGTCGCGAATGTCGTCTATGAAAAGCTGTTCGGCAATCGCGACGTGAAGATCAACTGCGCGGCCGCCGATTTCGTCGCGACCAATGGCGTGCTCGAACCGCGCGTGTTCGCGCTCGATACCGACGACGCGGTCATCAACATCGACGGCCACGTGAGCTTGCGCGACGAGACGCTGGACCTCGGCGTGCATCCGCATACGAAGGGTTTCCGGGTCTTTTCGCTGCGCTCGCCGCTGTACGTGAAGGGCACCTTCAAGGACCCGCACGTGGGTGTGGACGCGGCCGCGCTCGCGTTGCGCGGCGGCGCGGCGATCGGCCTCGGGCTCATCAACCCGTTTGCGGCGCTGATTCCGCTGCTCGCGCCGAGCAACAACAAGCCGTTGCCGTGCGGCGAACTGCTCGCGCAGGTGAGGCAGCGGCCGACCGCGCCGCCGCCGGGCGTCCGCCAGCAGCCGAAGGCGCCGCTTTCGCTCGATGGCGCGCCGGCCGGCAAGTCCTCGGGCGGTGCGGCGGCGCCGGTCGCGCCGCGCTCGCAGCGGGCCACGGATCGCAAACCCGTGACGCTGCCGCCCGCGACCGCCGCCGAATACAAGGGCAGCTGATAGCGTCGCTGCTATGCAGTTGGCCCGCGCACGGGTGGAGATGGAGCGTGGGCGGTGGGCGTGGTGTCGTGTTTCCGTGGCCGATCAGCGTGCCGTCCGCGCGCGATCATGTCGACGATGCCATGAGCGAACAAGGGGCGCACGGCTATCGGACGGCACCGTCACGGTTTCGGCCGGAGGCTGCGGCGCAGGACACAGAGCACAGCGAAAGAGAAAAACAAGGCCGCGGTGTTCGACACGGCGGCCTTGCTCGAAAAAGAGAACGATAAGAGAAACGGCAACGCGGGAAAACCCCAGCACGCGACAGTCGGCCGCGTCACACCCGCAGCCCGTCAGCAGCCCTGATCTTCAGCCAGCCTGAAGTGTTGGCTGACGTGTCGCGCTAAAGACGCTACCCGAGCACGCTACCTGAGCGAACGCGGCGTGGCGTCTCCCGCCGCATCGAGGCGCCGCACGCCGCGCCGGGTGCCGGCCCGCGTCGCGCCGAATTCGGTCAGGATCTTGCTGCGCGCGCGGCTGGCAAACACGAGGAAGCCGAAGCCATCCGCCTCGTACCAGTAGCCGCCGTTCTCGAGCCCATCGAGCGGCTGTTCCAGTGCGTTGGTGATCGATTCGATGCAGCGCCGCCGCAATTCGGCCGGCGCGGGATAGGGCGGCTGCGCGCCGCGTACGCTGCACAGAAGCACGTCGAGCCCGGGCAGCACATGCGCATAGAGAACCGGCTCGTCTTGCGAGCGGGCACGCGCAATCTTGGTGTCGAGCTGACCGAACGGCTTGAAATGCCGTAGGACCGCGAGGAACGACTCGTCGCCGTCCACCTTCGCGCGCCTACGCTTTTTCGGGAAGGACATAAAAATTCGCCTGAAAAAGAATTGCAAGAAACGCTGCGTCCTCATGCGACCACTCCCGGCTTTCGCGCGCCGCACGTCGATCTTTTATAGCATACGAGAAGGCCGGATTCACGATGATTCGACTGCCTGCGTCGCCTCACCGTTTCCCGCACGAATCATGCCGAATCGCCTTGCTGCGCGCTTTCGCTTCCCAGCACATGTTCTCTCCATCATAGACTCACGAGGCGCCGAAAAAACATCCCGTGCCAATAAAAAAGTCATTTTTGTGTGCGAGAGCGCTTCTTGACGCTACGTTGAAATATCTCGAATTCACGTCGATAATGGCCCGTCTGGTCGCGCTGCGCCAGCATCGCGGGCGCGACGGGCGCGCGCGAGCCGCCACGGTTTAAACGGCCGTCTGAACGCGCTTGCGGGAACATGAAACTATTCACCAAGGGTCTGCTGCTGATTGCGGTGCCGAGCGTGGTCGAACTCGCGCTGCTCGGCATCGTCTTCGATACGCAGGAGCAGACCGCGCAGGCCGCGCAATGGGTCGATAACAGCAAGCAGATTCTTTACCAGTCGTCGGCCATCGTCGATCCGCTGCTGCGCCAGGCGGCGCGCGTGCGCACGGCCATGGTGACCGGCGACGCTTTGTTGATCGACCGCCGCGCGGTGTGGGTCGACCTCAGCGACCGGCTCGCGAAGCTCGACACGCTGGTCGCCGACACGCCGCAACAGGCCGAGCGCGTGCATAACATGCGGCGCGCGATCGACGCCTACCGCGAGCAGAGCGTCGCGATCTCGCAGGCGCTGCACGAGCGCCGCAGTCTGAGCCCCTACCTCGCGCTCGAAAGCGGCCCATTGCCGCAGCAGGTCGCCGGGTTTCGCGACGAGCTGGCGGCGTTCGGCGCCGAGGCGTCGCGGCTCGACGTCGAGCGCTCGATCGCGCTCGCGCAGCGGCGCGAGAGCCAGCAATACGCGCTGATCGCCGCCGTGTTCGGCTCGATGCTGATCTGGGCGGCCACCGCGATCGTGTTCGCGCGCAGCATCGGCCGGCGTCTCGAAGTGCTGACCGATAATGCCGAGCGTCTCGGCAGTGGGCGGCCGCTCGCGGCGCCGCTCTCGGGCAGCGACGAAATCGCCGCGCTCGACGTCGTGCTGCATCAGACCGAGGCGCGTCTGCGCGAGGCCGAGGCCGAGCAGGCTGCGCTGAAGGCGCAACTCGAAGCGCGCGCGCACGAACTGGCGGCGGTCAATGACGAGTTGCGCCAGGAAACGCAAGACAACGAAATGTTCATCTACAGCGTGTCGCACGATCTGCGCTCGCCGCTCGTGAACCTGCAAGGCTTTTCGAAGGAGCTGCACGTCTCGTGCGACGAGCTGGACGGCATCGTCGCGAGCGCCGGACTGCCGGCGGGCGAAGAGCACCGCATGAAGCACATTCTCGATGGCGACGTGCGCGAGTCGCTGTACTATCTGCGCACCGCGGTGGCGCGCGCGGCGTCGATCATCGACGCGCTGCTGCGCATTTCGCGCGCGGGCCGGCTCGAATACCAGTGGCAGCGCGTGAGCGTCGGGCGTGCGGTGGACCGGGTCGTCGAGGCGCTGCAGGGGACGATCAGTCAGCGCGAGGCGGTCGTCACGGTGCGCGATCTGCCGCCCGCGTGGGGCGATCCGGCGGCGGTCGAGCAGATCTTCGGCAATCTCATCGGCAATGCGCTGAATTTTCTGGACCCGGCGCGGCGCGGGCGCATCGAGATCGGCGCGCTCGAACTCGAACCCGTCGACGCCAGCGAGCCGCGCGCGGTGCGCATGCGCACGTATTACGTCCGCGATAACGGGCTCGGCATTCCGGCGGCGTATCTGTCGAAGGTGTTTCGCGCGTTCCAGCGTCTGCATGGCGACGTGGCGAGCGGCGAGGGCATCGGCCTCGCGGTGGTGCGGCGCACGGTCGAGCGGCATGGCGGGAGCGTATGGGTCGAGTCGGCCGAAGGCGCGGGCTCGACGTTTTTCGTGGTGCTGCCCGAGCAGCCGATACGGCTTTGAGGCAGAACGAACGCAGCACAAATGTTGCACAAACGCAGCACAGAAGCGATGCGAACGTCGGCAGCAGTCAGCCTGACCGGTCGCCGGCACGGTTCAGCAGGGAGAGCATATGAGTCACGCGAGTCACGCGCAAACGGTCAGCATCGTGCTGATCGAAGATGACGACGGCCATGCGACGCTCGTCGAGCGTAATTTGCGTCGCGCCGGCATTTCGAACGGTTTCGTGCGCTTTCGCGACGGCCAGCAGGCACTCGATTATTTTTTCGGCCCGGCATCCGCGGGCGCCCCGCGCGATACCGACGGCAATCCTTTTCCGCCGCACGAAACGCTCGAAAACCTCGTCGTGCTGCTCGATCTGAAAATGCCGCGCGTGGACGGCTTCGAGGTCTTGCGGCGTCTGAAGGAAGCGCCCGAAACCGCTGCGGTGCCGGTGATCGTGCTGACCACGACCGACGATCCGCGCGAAATCGCGCGCTGCTACGAGCTCGGTTGCAACGTCTACATCTGCAAGCCGGTCGAATACGACGTGTTCATCGAAGCGGTACGCCGGCTCGGCTTTTTCCTGCAAGTGGTCAAGCTGCCGCCGGGGCATCGGCTGGCGCCGTCCTGACCCGGCCGCCGGCGCCCACGGTCTATGGGACAAGTCCGTGGACAGGCCGCATGAAGCTGACCGAAAGCCATTCGTGACAAGATAAGCACCGAACCTAGCCAGAGAAGACCTGCATGACCGACGAAGTATCCACGCCGCATGCCGCCTATGTGCTCGTCGTCGACGACGACGAAGGTATCCTGCGGCTCGCGCGCAAGTCGCTCGAACGCGCCGGCTGCCGGGTGGCCATCTGCGCCGGCATCGAGGCCGCGCGCGACCGGCTCGCGAACGGCGCCCCCGATCTGCTGGTGCTCGACTATCAGCTGAGCGGGCCGGAGACCGGGCTCGATTTCTTCCGCCGCCTGCGCGCGGAAGGCGTGCGCATTCCGGCGATCCTCGTGACCGGCTTCACCGACGAATCGCGCGTGATCGAAGCGCTGCGCGCCGGGGTGTCCGACGTGGTGCCGAAGTCCGGCGACTATCTCGACTATCTGCCCGAGGCCGTCGAGCGCGTGCTGTCGCAGGTGCGGCTGCAACGCGCCTCGGACGAAGCGTGGCTGTTGCGCGATCGCGAGCTGCATTACCGCACGCTGTCCGAGGCGCTGCCGCATCTGGTGCTGACCTGCAACGCGGCCGGCGATTGCGATTTCCTCTCGAAGCAGTGGTACGACTACACGGGCATGGCCGAGCCCTGTCCCGCTCACGGTCTCGCATGGCTCGACGCGGTGCATCCCGACGATCGCGAGGAGATTCGCTGCAGCTGGCTCAAGGCCGTCGCCAGCCAGAGCGGCGACTATCGCCACGAGATGCGGATTCGCCGTCACGATGGCGAGTACCGCTGGTTCGACGTGCGCGTGGTGGCGATGCGCGACGCCGAGCACAACGTCAGCAAATGGTTCGGCAGTTGCACGGACATTCATTCGCAGCGCGAGGCGATCGAGGAGCGCGAGCGGCTGCTCGCGTCGGAGCAGGCCGCGCGCCAGGCCGCCGAGGAAGCGAACCGCGCCAAAGACCGCTTTCTCGCGATGCTGTCGCACGAATTGCGCACGCCGCTCACGCCGGTGCTCGCGGGCGCGAGCGTGCTCGAGATGATCCCCGATCTGCCCGACCAGGCGCGCGGCAGCGTGCGCATGATTCGCCGCAACGTCGAACTCGAGGCACGGCTCATCGACGATCTGCTCGATCTCACGCGCGTCGCGAACGGCAAGCTGCGGCTGTCGCTCGAAACCGTCGACGTTCACGAAGTGATCGACAGCGTGCTCGAGCTCTTTCGCAGCGAGATTCAGGTCAAGCAGCAGGACGTGCATATCGACAAGCACGCGGCGCATCACTACGTGCTCGCCGATCGCGCGCGCCTGCAACAGATGCTGTGGAACCTGATTCGCAATGCCGCGAAGTTCACGCCGGACGGCGGCCACATCTACGTGCGCACGCGCGACGAGCGCATGCACGTGCAGATCTCGGTCGAGGATACCGGCATCGGCATCGAGCCGGAGCAGATCGGCAAGCTGTTCAATGCGTTCGAGCAGGGCGACCAGAACATGACGCGGCAATTCGGCGGCCTCGGTCTCGGCCTCGCGATCACCAAGGCGCTGACCGACGTGCATGGCGGCAGCGTGATCGCGCAGAGCCCCGGCCCGCACTGCGGCGCGACCTTCACGATCACGCTGCCGACCGCGGCCGCGCCCGCCGCGGCGCGGCCCGTGGTGGTGCCGAGCACCGTGCAGCCGGCGAGTCCGCTGACCGTGCTGCTGATCGAAGATCACGCGGATACCGCCGAGGTGATGGCGCAGCTCATCCACAGCCTCGGCCATGAGGTGACGGTGGTCGGACGCGTCGATGACGCGCTCGCCGCGACGCAATTGCAGCGCTTCGATCTGATCGTCAGCGATGTCGGCTTGCCCGACGGCACCGGCCTCGATTTCGTCAAGGCGTTCCGCGAGCATTCGGATGCGCCGGCCGTGGCGCTGACCGGCTTCGGCACCGACGAGGACGTGCGCCGCTGCCTGAGCGCGGGCTTTACCTCGCATCTGACCAAGCCTGTCAATTTCGGCCAGCTCGAAACGATGATCGACAGCGCGGCGCAGTTGAAGGCGCGCAAGGACGGCTGAGGGGTCCGTGCTTTGATCTGACGTAACGTTTAACGTTTCGGCATGCGCTGGCGTACGCGTGGCGCGACGGCTGGTGCATACCGGCTGCTTCGTGCAGAAAAAATCGGGAAAAACACAAAGGCCTGTTGCGACGGCAATCGCAACAGGCCTTTGTGTTTGTATTGCTTCGACTCCGGCTTTCAGTCTTTAAACCGCGAACCGGAGTTTCACTGCCTCTTCAATGCTGCTGATTCTTTAGCGAATCGCGAATCTCGCGCAGCAGCAGCACGTCTTCGGGCGTCGGCGCCGGTTCTTCCGGTGCGGCTTCGGCCGGCTTGCGCAGATTGTTGATGAACTTGGCCATCAGGAAAATGATGAACGCGAGGATGATGAAGTTGATCAACACCGTGATGAACGAACCATAGCCGATCACCGCGACACCGGCCGTTTGCAGGTCCTTGTACGAACCGGGGCTGCCTTTGTAGGTTGCCGGAATATCGCCGAGGCGAATGAACATATTGGAGAAGTCGAGGCCGCCGGTAGCGAGCCCGACGATCGGCATGATCAGGTCTTTGACGACCGAATTAACAATGCTGGAAAAAGCGCCGCCGATAATCACACCGACAGCGAGATCCATCACATTGCCCTTGAGGGCAAATTCTTTAAATTCTTTAACTATGCTCATAGAAGTACCTCCCCAGATATGAATAGCCGAATAATACCAATCTGAGGCGGATAGGCTAGTGTTTTAGCCGCAATACGAGCAACGCTTTCAGATGGCACGCGCTAGTGCGGAAACTGTGACGCGCTATGACGCGCGCGTTCGAGATGCGCGGCAAAACTGACCGGGTCCGTGTTGGTGCCGCACAGCAGGACGCCGACGCGCCGGCCATGCAACGGTTCGCGCAATGGTCCGAGCAATGCCGCCGTGGCGGCGGCGCAAGCGGGTTCGACGGCGAGCTTCAGTTGCTGGAAGAGAACCAGCATCGCCGCGCGCAATTGATCGTCGGAAACGGTGACGAGCCGATCGATATGACGGCGGCAGAGTTCATAGCTGAATTGCTCGGTATGCGGCGACATCAATGAGTCGGCAATGCTGTGCATATGGCCCATTCTGACCGTATGGTTGGCGGCAAAGCTCTTGCTCATCACGTCCGCGCCTTCGGGTTCGACGCCGTACACGTGGATGTTCGGGTTCGCGAGCCGCAGCGCCGTGGCGACACCGGCGGCGAGCCCGCCGCCGCCGACCGGCACGATCGCCGCTTCGAGGTCGGGCGTTTGCGTCGCCCATTCGTAGCCGAGCGTGGCCGAACCGAGCACCGTGCGATAGCCGTTGAACGGATGCACGAAATAGCGGCCTTCCTCGGCTTCGATGCGGCGCACCAGTTCGAATGCCTCGGCGAGATCTTCCGCATAGACGATGTCGGCGCCGTACTCGCGGCATAGCGCGACGCGCGCCGAATTCGCCGCGCTGAACAGCACGACCTTCGCGCCGATGCCAAGACGCATCGCCGCGTACGCCACCGCCACCGCATGATTGCCGCCCGACACGCAGGTCACGCCCGCGCTCTTTTGCGTATCGTCGAGCGCGAGCAGGTTCGTGAATGCGCCACGCGCCTTGAAGCTGCCGCCCGCCTGCAACAGTTCGAACTTGAAATTCACCGGCGTGCCTTGCAGCGATGCAAAATCGAGCCGGTCGAATACTGGCGTGCGCACGACCCACGGCGTCAACGCAAAGTGCTGCGCGGCGATTTCGTCGAGCGTGGGGATCGGTTCGCCGTCGATCGTGTGATCCGTGTGCTGAGGCATGGCGCTTGACATGGCGTGAGCTCCGGCGTCGTCGATATGGCTGAGACCCGTTTCGCGGCGTGCAGTTTCAGTGCGACGGGCCTTGCCTCACGACTTTGTGCCGCCCGGCGTTGCCTTGCCGCGCTGTCTTGTGCACCGTTGCTGCGCGCACTGCTACTTCGCGCACCGCTACTTCGCGCGTCTCATCGAGCCGCCTCGACCGACATGCTATGAATGAACTTGCCGAGAAAACGCTCGCAGGCCGCGAGCTGTTCGAGTTCGACGAATTCGTTGGCCTTGTGCGCCTGCTGGATGTCGCCGGGGCCGCACACGATGCTCGGAATGCCCGCGTTCGAAAACAGTCCGGCTTCGGTGCCGTAGGCGACCTTGCGCTTGTCCTGATCGGCGGTGAGCGCGCGCACGAGCTGCGTGATCGCGGCCTGTTCAGACGAATCGAGTCCGGGCGCCGCGGCGATCTTCGTGATCTCGATCGCGGCCGACGGATGCTCGCGCAGCATTTTCGGCAACAGCGTGTCGCGCGCGTAGGTCTCGATGCGCGCGAAAATCTGCTCGGGATCGAGCGTTGGCAGATTGCGGAACTCGAACTGGAACTGGCATTCGGCCGGTACCGTGTTGATCGCGTTGCCGCCCGAGATCGTGCTGGTTTGCGCGGTGCTGAACGGCACGTCGTACAGTTCGTCGAACGGGCCTTGCTCGCGGAACTGGTCCGCCATGTCGCGGATATAGCAGATCAGGCGCGCGGCGTACTCGATCGCGTTCAAGCCTTTGGGCGTCAGCGATGAATGCGCGGCCTGGCCGTGCACGCAGCACTGATACGCGTTGATGCCTTTGTGCGCGATGATCGGGCGCATGCTGGTCGGTTCGCCGACAATGCAGCCGTCCGGCTTCACGCCGCGCTTCATCAGATCGGCGATCAACAGCGGTGCGCCGATGCAGCCGACTTCCTCGTCGAACGACAGCGCGAAGTGAATCGGCTTCGCGAGCTTCGTGCGCTGCATGTCCGGCACGAGTGCGAGCGCCGCGCCGATAAAGCCTTTCATGTCGCAGGTGCCGCGGCCATAGAGCTTGTTGCCGCGAATCTCGGGCTTGAACGGATCGCTGTCCCACTGCTGGCCGTCCACCGGCACCACGTCGGTGTGGCCCGACAGCACCACGCCGCCATTCGTTTCGCCATCGTACGCGGGAATCGTCGCGAACAGATTGGCCCACTTGCCGCCCTTGCCGTGCGTGAGCGTCGCGTCGATGCCGGCCGTGCGCAATGCGTCGCGCACGGTTTCGATGAGGCCGAGATTCGGGTTGCGGCTCACGGTGTCCATCGAGACGAGGCGGGTGACCCAGGGGAGGGAAATCGGCGAAGCGGGAGCAGAAGACGTGGAGGATTGCGCTGCTTCAGCGGCATGAGACATGACTGGACTCCGGCATTTTAGTCTGTCGATCATATCCCAAACGAAAGCGGGCAAGCGCATTCGTCAGCTGAAGCGGCATTGGCGCAGCGCAGCATCGACAGGCAGAAAACGGGGGGACGTCCCCCGTTTTCTGCATCGTCCGTACGTGGCGTACGTAATGCGGCGTGCGTGAGCGATATGCTTCGTTGCACGATCCGCCTCTCATGCGCGACTCGACTCGACTCAACTCAACTTGACGCATCGGCCATGTGCGCACCATGCCTGCGCACACCCCGGCGCCTCAACGCGCAGCCGTGGCGGCTGCCGTATCGCGGCTCGGCGAACCGAGCGCGCGCAAGGTCTCCTTGACGGTCGCGACGCGCACTGCGAGATCGGGGCTGCGCGTTTCGATGCGCAGCTTGTCCTGACCCGCGAGCTTGATGTGCTTGTGCTTCTGCACCATCTCGATGATCCGCATCGCGTCGACGGGCGGATTGGGGATGAACTGCAGCCCGATCACCGCTTCGCCCGCATCGATCTTCGAAATGCCGAGCGGCTTCGCGGCGAGCCGCAGACGGTGCGTTTCCACGAGCGCATGTGCCGGCGGCGGCAACTTGCCGAAACGGTCGATCAATTCTTCCTGGATGCCGTCGATCGAATCGTTGTGTTCGCAGTTCGCGAGCCGCTTGTAGAGCGACAGACGCTCCTGCACGTCGCCGCAATAGTCCGACGGCAGGATTGCCGGCGTGTGCAGGTTGATCTCGGTGGTCGCGGCAAGCGGCGCGGTGAGGTCAGGCTCCTTGCCGTTCTTGAGCGCCTTGACCGCGTCGTTGAGCATGTCGGTATACAGCTGGAAGCCGATCTCGTGAATCTCGCCCGATTGCTTGTCGCCGAGCACTTCGCCCGTGCCGCGAATTTCGAGGTCGTGCATCGCGAGATAGAAACCCGAGCCGAGTTCTTCCATCTGCTGGATCGCTTCGAGGCGGCGCTGTGCCTGCTTGGTGAGCCCCTGCGGATCGTGCACGAGCAGATACGAATACGCCTGGTGATGCGAGCGCCCGACGCGGCCGCGCAACTGGTGCAACTGCGCGAGCCCGAACTTGTCGGCGCGATGGATCAGGATCGTGTTCGCGCTCGGCACGTCGATGCCGGTTTCGATGATCGTCGTGCACAGCAGCACGTTCGCGCGCTGCGCGACGAAATCGCGCATCACGCGTTCGAGTTCGCGCTCGTGCATCTGGCCGTGCGCGACCGCGATGCGCGCTTCGGGCACGAGCGCTTCGAGCATCTGTCGGCGATTCTCGATCGTCTCGACCTCGTTGTGCAGGAAGTACACCTGGCCGCCGCGCTTCAGTTCGCGCAGCATCGCCTCGCGAATCACGCTGTCTTCCTCGCGGCGCACGAAGGTCTTGATCGCGAGGCGCTTTTGCGGCGCGGTCGCGATGACCGAGAAATCGCGCAGGCCTTCGAGCGCCATGCCGAGTGTGCGCGGGATCGGCGTCGCGGTCAGCGTCAGCACGTCGACCTCGGCGCGCAGCGCCTTCAGCGCTTCCTTCTGGCGCACGCCGAAGCGATGCTCCTCGTCGATGATGACGAGCCCGAGCCGCTTGAACTGCACGTCCGACGAGAGCAGCTTGTGCGTGCCGATCACGATGTCGACCGAGCCTTCGTTGATCTGCTGGATCGCCGCGTTGACTTCCTTGGCCGATTTGAAGCGCGACAGTTCGGCGATGCGCACGGGCCAGTCGGAGAAGCGGTCGCTGAAAGTTTGCGTGTGCTGCTCGGCGAGCAGCGTGGTGGGCGAGAGCAGCGCGACCTGCTTGCCGCCCATCACCGCGATAAAGGCCGCGCGCAAAGCGACCTCGGTCTTGCCGAAGCCGACGTCGCCGCACACGAGCCGGTCCATCGGTTTGCCGCTCGTCATGTCGCCGATCACGGCCGCGATCGCGGCGGCCTGGTCCGGCGTTTCCTCGAAGCCGAAGCTCTCGGCGAACTTCACGTAGTCTTTCGGTTCGAGCCCGAATGCGTGGCCCGAGCGGGCGGCGCGGCGCGCGTAGAGATTGAGCAGTTCGGCCGCGGTGTCGCGAATCTGCTGCGCGGCCTTGCGCTTGGCCTTTTCCCACTGGCCGGAGCCGAGCGAGTGCAGCGGCGCGCTTTCGGGATCGGCGCCGCTGTAGCGCGAGATCACGTGCAACTGCGCGACCGGCACGTAGAGCTTGCTGTCGCCCGCGTATTCGAGGTGCAGGAACTCGGTTTCGCCTTCGCCGAGGTCCATCGTCACGAGGCCCATATAGCGGCCGATGCCGTGCTGCGAATGCACGACCGGATCGCCGACCTTCAGCTCGGACAGGTCGCGCACCATCGAATCGACGTTGCTCGCCTGTTCCTGGCGGCGGCGTCCCGCGCGGCGCGCGAGCGGCCCGTACAGCTCGGTTTCGGTGATGATCGCGAGGCCGTCGCCGGGCAGCGCGAAGCCGTTCGCGAGCGGCGCGACGCCGAGCGAGAAGTGCGCGTCGCCGGTGAGCCAGTCCTGGAAGCTGTCGGCCGAGGCGGGCTTCAGATGATTGTCGGCGAGCAGCTGCAGCAGCGTTTCGCGGCGGCCCGCCGATTCGGCGGCGAACAGCACGCGGTTCGGCGTCGTGCCCAGATACGCGCGCAAGGCCGCGACGGGGTCGTCGGCGTGGCGGTCGATCGCGAGGTTCGGCAGCGCGACCGACCAGGCGCCGCCGCCGTTGATGGGCAGCACGAGCCGCCCGAACGGCTTGGCGAGTGTGAAGAAATCCTCGTCCGACAGAAACAGCTTCTGCGGTTCGAGAATCGGCCGGTCACGGTCGTGCGCGAGGAAATTGAAGCGCTGCTTCGTGTCGTTGGTGAAGCGCCGGATCGCCGCGTCGAGATCGCCGATGAACGCAAGCTGCGAGCCGTCGGGCAGATAGTGGAAGAGCGTGGCCGTGTCGTCGAAAAACAGCGGCAGATAGTATTCGATGCCCGCCGACGGCACGCCGTTGCCGATGTCCTTATAGATCGACGCGCGGCTCGGATCGCCCTCGAAGGTCTCGCGCCAGCGGCTGCGGAATGCGGTGCGCGCGGCTTCGTCGAACGGGAATTCGCGGCCCGGCAGCAGGCGCACGTCCTTGACCGGATAGAGGCTGCGCTGCGTGTCGGGATCGAACGCGCGGATCGAGTCGACCTGGTCGTCGAACAGGTCGATCCGGTACGGCAGCGGCGAGCCCATCGGGAACAGATCGAGCAGCGAGCCGCGCACGCAGTATTCGCCGGGCCGCACGACCTGGCTCACGTGCTCGTAGCCGGCGAGCGTCAGTTGCGCCTTCAGCTTCGCCTCGTCGAGGCGCTCGCCTTGCGAGAACGAGAACGTGTAGGCCGCGAGGAACGAGGCGGGCGGCATGCGGTACAGGGCGGTCGTGGCCGGCACGAGCAGGATGTCGCAGCGGCCCTCGCCGAGATCGTGCAGCGTCGCGAGGCGCTCGGAGACGAGGTCCTGGTGCGGTGAAAACGTATCGTAAGGCAGCGTCTCCCAGTCGGGCAGCAGACGCACGCGCGCTTCGGGTGCGAAGAAGCCGATTTCCTGCGAGAGCCGCTGCGCATCGACCGCGCTTTCGCAGACGACGGCCAGCAGCGGCATCTTCTCGCGATAGGCGAGATGGTAGCGGGCGATCAGCAGCGCGTCGGACGAGCCGCGCGTGCCGTCGAAGGCGAAACGCTGGCCGGCCTTGACGAGCGCGACGGGCGGGGAGGACTGCGAGGATGCGGCGATGTCTGACATAAAGAAGAGAAAAAGCGGCTCGGTCTCACACGAACGGCCAAGTTTACGCGTGTCGGGGCATGGATGGCGAAGGACCTATTATAAAATCCGTCCTTTACTTTGACTTCGCGGCATCCGCACTCGTGACTTCCCGTCTCTTCGCCCTGATTCCGTGCGCAGGCACCGGCAGCCGTTCCGGCGCCGCGATGCCGAAACAATATCGCACTGTCGCCGGTCGCGACATGCTCCATTACTCGCTCGCCGCGTTCGATGCGTGCAGCGAATTCACCCAGACCCTCGTCGTGATCGCGCCCGACGACCAGCATTTCGACGCGCGCCGCTTCGGCGGCCTGCGCTTCGCGGTGCGCCGCGCGGGCGGTGCGTCGCGCCAGGCGTCGGTGCTCAACGGCCTCCATGCGCTCGCCGAATTCGGCGCCCACGACGACGACTGGGTGCTCGTGCATGACGCCGCGCGTCCCGGCATCACGCCCGCGCTGATCCGCACGCTGATCGGCTCGCTCAAGGACGACGCGGTCGGCGGCATCATGGCGCTGCCGGTCGCCGATACGCTGAAGCGCATCGACGGCGCGTCCCACGATGGCCGCATCGCCCGCACCGAAGCACGCGGTGGGCTGTGGCAGGCACAGACGCCGCAGATGTTCCGCATCGGCATGCTGCGCGAGGCGATCCTGCGCGCCCAAGCCGACGGCCACGATCTGACCGACGAGGCCAGCGCAATCGAATGGTCGGGCCATGCGCCGAAGCTCGTGCAAGGCAGCCTGCGCAATTTCAAGGTGACGTATCCCGAGGATTTCGAGCTGGCCGAGGCGATTCTGAGCCGCGGCGCGGCGTCGTGAGATTGCTCGTCGGCGTTGGATCGGTGCTGGGTCGGCGGTTCGCCGGCCGGCATCGACGACGATTCAAAAAAGCTTTAAAGCTTCAGTACTTGAGGATGTGACGCAAATGGATTTCAGGATTGGGCAGGGCTATGACGTGCATACGCTGGTGCCGGGGCGCGCGTTGATTATCGGCGGCGTGACGATTCCGTACGAGCGCGGGCTGCTCGGCCACTCGGATGCGGACGTGCTGCTGCATGCGATCACCGACGCGCTGTTCGGCGCGGCCGCGCTCGGCGATATCGGCCGCCATTTCTCCGACACCGACGCGCAGTTCGCCGGCGCGGACAGCCGCGTGCTGCTGCGCGAATGCGTGGCGCGCGTGAGGGCGGCGGGCTTTTCGATCGGCAACGTCGACAGCAGCGTGATCGCCCAGGCGCCGAAGCTTGCGCCGCATATCGACGGCATGCGCGCGAATATCGCGGCCGATCTCGGTTTGCCGATTGAGCTCGTCAACGTCAAGGCGAAGACGAACGAGAAGCTCGGCTACCTCGGCAGGGGCGAGGGGATCGAAGCGCAGGCCGCGGTGCTGCTGGTCAGGAAGTGAGCGGGTCTGCCGGCAGCGGCATCGCGCGCTGCCGGGAAATACAGCACGAGCGACAACACGAGCGCGCGTGCCTGTCATCAGGCGCAACTCGCCCGAGATTTTTCCCCGCCAGGGGAATGGATAAAGAGGCCCACCGTTATTGCAGACCGGTGGGCTTTTGTCATGTCATGTCGTGTCGTGCGGCCGGCGGCAGCACTTACAGCGTTGCGCCGCCGATCGTCCGGTTGCTCGGACACAATTCGTCCGTGAGCAAGCCGTCGAGAATCCGCAGCACTTCCATGGGGCTACGGCCGACGTTCAGATTATTGACCGACACATGCTGGATCGTGTTGTCCGGATCGACGATGAAGGTGGCGCGCAGCGCGACGCCCGCTTCCTGGTCGCGCACGCCGAGCTGGTCGATCAGTTCGCCCTTCACGTCGCCGAACGAGTAGTGGTTCAGCCGGTCGAGTTCCTTGTTCTCGCGGCGCCACGCGAGCTTCACGAATTCATTGTCGACGCTGCCGCCGAGCAGCACCGCTTCGCGGTCCTCGAATTCCTTCACGAGCTTGCCGAACTCGACGATTTCCGTCGGGCAGACCAGCGAGAAATCCTTCGGATAGAAGTAGATGATTTTCCACTTGCCTGGAAACGACTGCTCGGTGATGTCCTCGAACGCCGAGACGCCGTGTTCCTCGTGATGATTGAAGCCCGGCTTGGCGGCAGTGACCGTGAACGCTTCGAGTTTATCGCCAACGGTTTTCATGCGGGTGCTCCTTCGGAAGTCGACAACGGCATGCCTGGAAGTTCACGGGCCATCCCGCGCGGCGGGTGCCACCGGGTTCACTCTAGATTTATCGGGCCGTCGCTTCAAGAGCCGGCTGCCGACGAATCGGTACGCGGCGGCGGGCGTCGAGCCGCATTGCGCGCGATTCGGGCTTCATGCCGGGGCGGCATGGCGCCGCGCGCGCGTCGGCTCAGGCGCCTTTCGCGAGCGGAAATTCGATCGTGACTTCGAGCCCCGGTCCGGGCGTGCGATTGCGCAGCCGCAAGGCGCCGCGATAGCGCGCGACGAGCCGTTGCACGATCGCCATGCCGAGGCCCGTGCCGTTGGCCTGGGTGCGCGCCGAATTGACGCGATAGAACGGCCGTGTGACGAGCGCGAGCTGGTCTTCGGGGATGCCGGGGCCTTCGTCGACGACCGACAGTTCCACCCGCGAATGCGACACGCGCGTTTCGAGAATCACGTGCGGAATGCCGTCCTCGTCGCTGCTGCCGTATTTGCGCGCATTCTCGAGCAGGTTGCCGACCACGCGCCGCATATCGGTTTCGTCGGCCTCGATCACCGCCGACGGCGCGAGCCGCGTGATGAGCCGCATACTGTCCTCGCTCTGCATGCGCGCGGCGATCTCGCCCGCGATCACGGAGAGATCGACGGGCTCCGGCACGCGCTGCACCGGCCGCGCGTAATCGAGGAAGCGGCCGATGATCATGTCCATCTGCTCGATGTCGTCGACCATCGCGTCCTTCGTGCTCTGATCGGACGGGCTCATTTCGGTTTCGAGACGCAACCGCGCGAGCGGCGTGCGCAGATCGTGCGAGATGCCCGCGAGCATCAGCGCGCGGTCGGCTTCGAGCTGTTCGAGGTCGCGCACCATCTGGTTGAAGCTGCGATTGGTTTCGGCGGCCACGCCCATGCCGCGCTCGGGCAGCGGCTCGGGCGACTGCCCTGAGCCGACCTTGCGCGCGGCCATCGCGAGACGCGCGAACGGCCGGTTCACGAGACTCGTGATGAACGCCGCGCCGAACAGCGAGAGCGCCAGCGCGAACACGCCCCAGCCGGCCCATTGCAGACCCGTGGCATTGTCGAGCTGATCGCGGTCGAGCGCGACCCAGTAGTCGTCGTCGTCGATCTTGAAGCTGATCCATACGCCGTTGATGTCGTTCACGCTTTGCGCGATCACGGTGTCGTCGCCGAGGCGGCCGCGAATGTCGTGCTCGATCAGGCGGTTCAGCGATTCGTCGGGCTGGAGCTTGTATTTGTCGGTGGCTTCGCGCGGATACACGCGCACCCCTTCATTGCTCTCCAGATCCTGCAGCAGCGCGCGCCGCAGGTCGGGGTCGGAATAGAGGAGTGCGGTGCGCGTGAGCTTGACGATCGCGACGAGTTGCAAAGCCACGCGCTGCGCGCGCGGCTCGCGCTCGATCACGCGAAAGCTCTGGAACCACGCGGCGAGACTGACTGCGATCAACAGCGCGATCAGCAGAAAAGTCCGCCAGAAAAGGCCGCCGAACGCGAGCGTCAGGAGGCGCCGGTCGATCCGCATGGGCCCTTCTTATGAGAGATCAAGGACAGCAACTATTTTGTGTGAGATCGGAGCGGGTGCTTTGCACTTGCTCCGGTCGAGTGCGGCGGGGCGCATGGGATCAGAGTAGGCGCTGAAGCGCCAGCTCTGATCGACCGCGACAAAGCGCATGGGACCGGAGTAGGCGCTAAAGCGCCAGCTCTGATCGACCGCGACAAAGCGCATGGGATCAGAGTAGGCGCTGAAGCGCCAACTCTGATCGACACCGCCGTGGGGTGCATGGTCAGGCTGCACCGTCGGGGATGAACACGTAGCCCAGACCCCACACGGTCTGAATGAAGCGCGGGCTGCCCGGATCGGGTTCGATCAGCTTGCGCAAACGCGAGATCTGCACGTCGAGGCTGCGGTCGAAAACTTCGTATTCGCGGCCGCGTGCGAGCTCCATGAGCTTTTCACGCGAAAGCGGTTGACGCGGATGACGCGCGAACACTTTGAGCACCGAAAATTCGCCCGTGGTCAACGGAATTTCCTGGCCGGCCTTCGTGAGCGTGCGCGTCGCGAGATTGAGCGCGAATTCGCCGAACTCGAATACTTCGGTCGTCTCCGAGGGCGCACCCGGCAATTCGGACGGCGACTGGCGACGCAGCACCGCGTGAATGCGCGCGACCAGCTCGCGCGGATTGAACGGCTTGGGCAGATAATCGTCCGCGCCCATTTCAAGGCCGACGATGCGATCGACATCCTCACCCTTGGCCGTCAGCATGATGATCGGCGTGCGGTCGTTGCTGCCGCGCAGACGGCGGCAGATCGACAGGCCGTCCTCGCCGGGCAGCATCAGATCGAGCACCAGCAGATCGAAGCGCTCGCGTACCCACAGCTTGTTCATCGACGGCGCGTTTTCGGCGACGTAGACATTGAAGCCTTGTTCGCCGAGGTAGCGGCGCAGCAGATCGCGCAGGCGTGGATCGTCGTCGACGACGAGGATTTTCGAAGGGTTTTTGGTTTCCATGGTCGGCATCTTAGCGCGATTAGAAAGTGGTGCGCGGTTACACCATTTCTGGGGTTACAGTCAGTTACAAAATTTACCCGCGGTGTGGCACGACGTAAAGTAGGGGCGTTTAGACTTCTTTACTGAAGGCGGCCGTTCGGTGGATACTTCACTCGACAAAACTTTCGTACCCGGCTGTTACCGGGGTTTGTACACGCATCTGAGGTAGCCGGTTGCCGCGCCACGAAGGGAACAACATGAAGGGAGGGGTTTGGCCAAATGTGCGCCTGAGCGTGATTGCACTGGCGGTAGCCGGTACGCTCGCAGGATCACTGAGCCCGACGCTCGCCCATGCGCAGCCGCTCGCCGACAGAGCCGCGAGTGAACGCGCGCCCCACCCGGGCAATGGCCGAGCCAATCACCACAACATGGCCATCGATCATCCTGCATCAGACGTGATGATGCGCACCGTGGTTCCCCCCGATCTCGATCAACGCCGTCGCGACGGCCATATGACGCCCGAAGAGCGGCGTCTGCTACGTCAGCATATCGAAGACGCCGTGCGCGAGCTGTATAAGCGCTAGCCGAGCGCGGGCGTGGGTGCCCGGTTTGTGCCTGCGCAGAGGCATTTTCCATCCACGCAAACGTTCGCGTACCGGTGTGTTTCAAGGTGCTTGTGTCAAGCGATGCGTCAGGCCATGCCGGCTTGATGCCTGCGTAATATCCGCCCGATACGAATCGCGCCGCCTGAAAAATCCTGTTGCATCTTCAGCGTCAACTTCCTGTTCCGTTGTGCCGTTGAGCCGTCAGTGCATGGTCCATTTCGCCTGCACGTTTGCGCGAAAGCCTCGACGCGTGACGTCGTGAAAACCCGGATCAGCGATCATGAAACTTCTTCGACGTGTTGGCTGTAAGCCGTGGTTTTTCGTTTCGATGACGGCACTGGCCGCATTGACCTACGGTGCAACGGACGCGCTCGCGCAGCAGCGCGTCGTGCACGGCGCGCATCGCGCGCCGGCGGCCGCGGCGACCGCATTGCCCGCGGCCGGAAGCGCGCAAAGCATTCTCGATTCCGACGACGCGCGCTTTTTTCTGACTCGTGTCGGCTTCGCGCCCGATAACGCCGAGCTCGCTCAATACGCGGGACTCACGCGTGAGCAGGCCGTCGACAAGCTGCTCGCGAGCACCCGAAGCGAAGCGCTCGTGCCGCCTCCCGACTGGATCGCCGAACCGATTCCGACCCGAGCCGAACGTCAGGCATGGACGCCGGAACAGCGCATCGAGCAACAACGCCTGCGTACCCAGCGTTACGAACTATTACGAGCATGGTGGCTGCGCGAGATGCTGAACACCCCTTCGCCGCTGACCGAACGCATGACGCTTTTCTGGCACAACCACTTCACGTCGGGGCTGGACAAGGTGCAGTTTCCGCAGCAGATGGCGCAGCAAAACATGTTGTTGCGTCGTCACGCGCTCGGTCATTTCGGCGAGCTGCTGCACGATGTCGCGAAAGACCCGGCCATGCTGCAATACCTCGATGGCGCGAGCAATCGCAAAGGCAATCCCAACGAAAATTTCGCGCGCGAAGTGATGGAGCTGTTCACGCTCGGCGAGGGGCATTACACGCAGCGCGACGTCGCGCAAGCCGCGCGCGCCTACACGGGCTGGAGTCTCGATCCCGATACGCAGACGTACGTGTGGCGCGCCAATCAGCATGACGACGGCGAGAAGACCGTGCTCGGGCAAACCGGTACGTTCGACGGCGATCAGGTGCTCAACATCCTGCTTGCACAGCCCGAAACGGCGACGTTCGTCACCACGAAGCTCTGGCGCGAATTCGTCTCCGACACGCCCGACCCCGCGCTCATCGAGCCGATTGCCATGCAGTTTCGCGCGAACCGCTACGACATCAAGGTCGCGCTGCGCGGGCTCTTTCTGAGCGACGCGTTCTGGAGCGACGACAATCGCGGCGTGCTCGTGAAGTCGCCGGTCGAGTTCGTGGTCGGCACGCTGCGCGCATTCGATATCGGCTACGACAACACCGAGCCGTTCGCCGCGCAGGTTCGCACGCTCGGCGAGAACCTGTTCTATCCGCCGAACGTCAGAGGCTGGCCGGGTGGCACGACGTGGATCAATAGCTCGACGCTGCTTGCGCGCAAGCAGTTCGTCGAGCAACTGTTTCGCGCGACCGAAACCGCGATGCCCGCGCGCATGAGCGCCCCGGCAAGCGCGAAGAACGAGGCGCGCGGCGCGCGGACAGCGGCAGCCAGTCAGGTAAGCGCGACGCCGCCACGCACGATGTCGATGGCGCGCAAGGGGCAGGGTGGCGTACGCTTTGACATCGCGAGCTGGCTTGCGCACTACAACACTTCACCGACCGCGAAGCTCGGGCTGTCGGCCGAATTGCAGTTGCAGCACGCGGTGCTGCCGTTCACGCCGGTGGATGCGATCGCAACCGATTCGACTGCGAGCGCGTATCTCGAAGCGTTGCTGATGGACCCGGCCTATCAGCTGAAGTAAGCGTTGAAGCAGGAATTGAAGCAGGAGTTCAAGCGAGCGGTGCCTGGAGATTGTCGGCGCCGGCCGCGCGGCGGTGAAACTCGCGCCGGCACAATCACGACGAGGTGCAGCATGAAACGACGCAGCTTTCTTTCGATGAGCGCGGCAGCGAGTGCCTCGCTATGGCTGCCGCGCGCGTTCGGCGCGGGGTTCTCCGATGCGCCGAGTGTCGCGAGCGCGCCGGCTTCGACGGGGCGCGGCTACGACAATCTGCTGATCCTGATTGAGCTGAAAGGCGGCAACGACGGCTTGAACACTGTGATTCCGTTCGCCGATCCCACCTACTACGCGCTGCGCAAGAACATCGCCATCCGGCGCGAGCAGGCGATTCAACTCGACGAGCGCACTGCGCTGCACCCCGCGTTGCAGCCGCTCATGCCGCTGTGGCGCGGCGGCCAGCTCGCGATCGTGCAGGGCGTGAGCTACGCGCAGCCGAATCTTTCGCATTTCCGCTCGATCGAGATCTGGGACACGGCTTCGCGCTCCGATCAATATCTGCGCGACGGCTGGCTCACGCGCGCGTTCGCGATGAAGCCGGTGCCGGCCGGTTTTGCAGCCGATGGCGTGGTGATCGGCAGCGCCGAAATGGGGCCGCTCGCAAATGGCGCGCGCGCGATTGCGCTCGTCAATCCTGTGCAATTCGTCAGGGCGTCGCGGCTCGCGGTGCCGGTGTCCCTGCACGAGCGCAATCCGGAGCTCGCGCATATTCTCGACGTCGAAAACGACATCGTGAAAGCCGCGGACCGCCTGCGTCCAGTGCAGGGGCAGCCGCCATTGAAGACCGCGTTTCCGGGCGGCGCGTTCGGCAGTTCGATCAGAACGGCGATGCAGGTGCTCGCCGCGAGCGAGGCGGCGCAGCCGGTGCCCCCTGCCGGCACGCCGCGACGGCAGCCACGGGGCGGGCAGGGCGTGGCCGTGATCCGCCTGACGCTGAACGGTTTCGATACGCATCAGAACCAGCCGGGTCAGCAGGCCGCGCTGCTCAGGCAGTCCGCGGAAGGACTCGCGGCGATGCAGGCGGCGCTCGTCGAACTGGGTCGCTGGAACGATACGCTCGTGATGACGTATGCGGAGTTCGGGCGCCGTCCGCGGGAGAACCAGAGCAACGGCACCGACCACGGGACGGTGGCACCGCATTTCGTGACGGGCGGCCGTGTGCGCGGCGGCCTGTATGGCGTGCCGCCGATGCTGGCGCGGCTCGATGGCAACGGCAATCTGCCGGTCGGCGTCGATTTTCGCGAGCTTTATGCGACGGTGCTCGGCCCCTGGTGGGGGCTCGATGCGCCGGCGATTCTGCAGCAGCGATTCGAGCCGCTGCCGCTGCTGCGCGTTTGAGTTGGCGCGGTCGGGGCCGTTCGGGTTTTGCGCGCGATCCGACGCACCTCGATGCTGCGTGCCGGTGTTGCGCTGCGGTGGCGTTCTGATTGCGGCGTTATCGCGGGCTTATTGCGGTTTTATCGAGTCGCCGCTGCGAGTTCGCCATGACCGTTCGTGCTGATTGATGTTGATTGGTTCTGACTGGGGAGCCTATTTGGCGCGCCAGGCGATCCAGAGCTTGCGGATCGGCGTCAACGCAATGCGTTGATGCAGCACGTGATAGCCGTCCCGTTCGATCTCGTCGAGCAACGCCAGGGCGAGCGCGGCCAGCGCGAGCAGCGTGCGCTGCGCGCGGCGCGCGCCGGCGGGCACCGCG